>NZ_JBYSXG010000015.1:0-88248 GCF_058782005.1 Sphingomonas sp. FW306-1B-B10E | reverse complement strand
ACCCCACCCCGAACCCCTCCCCTGAAGGGGAGGGGCTGGAGCTATAGATGCGCTACCTGCCCCTTACCCAGACCGACCGCGAGGCGATGCTCGCCACGATCGGCGCCGCCTCGGTCGATGACCTCTTCGTCGACGTCCCCGCGGAGGCCCGCCTCGACGGCCCGATCCACGGCCTACCGCTCCACGCGAGCGAGCTCGCGGTCGAGCGCCACATGTCGGCCCTGGCCAGGAAGAACCTCGCCGCCGGCGACGTGCCGTTCTTCCTGGGGGCAGGGGCGTACAAGCACCACGTGCCGGCCTCGGTCGACCACATCATCCAGCGCGGCGAGTTCCTGACCGCCTACACGCCGTACCAGCCCGAGATCGCACAGGGCACGCTGCAGGTCATGTTCGAGTTCCAGACCCAGGTCGCGCGGCTGCTCGGCTGCGACGTGGCGAACGCATCGATGTACGACGGCTCGACCGCGTGCTGGGAAGCGATCGTGATGGCGCGCCGCGTCACCAAGCGCGGCAAGGCGATCCTGTCGGGCGGGCTGCACCCGCATTACGTGTCGGTCGCGAAGACGATGGCCAAGTTCACCGGCGACCAGCTAGTCACCGCGCTACCGACGCTGAGCTCCGAGCCCGATACACGCGACCTGGTCGACCAGATCGACGGCGACACGTCGTGCGTCGTCGTGCAGTATCCCGACATTCTCGGCCGCATCGGGGATCTGGGCGCGCTCGCCGAGGCTTGCCATGCCAAGAAGGCGCTGCTGATCGCAGTGGTCACCGAGCCGGTGGCGCTGGGGGCGATCCGCTCGCCCGGCGAGATGGGTGCCGACATCGTGGTCGGCGAGGGCCAGTCGCTCGGCGTCGGGCTTCAGTTCGGCGGTCCCTATGTCGGGCTGTTCGCCTGTTCGGACAAGCTGGTGCGCCAGATGCCGGGCCGGCTCTGCGGCGAGACCGTCGATGCCGAGGGCAAGCGCGGCTTCGTGCTGACGCTGTCGACTCGCGAGCAGCATATCCGCCGCGAAAAGGCGACGTCGAACATCTGCACCAGCTCGGTGCTCTGCGCGCTGGCGATGTCGGCGCACATGACCCTGCTGGGTGAGGCCGGACTGCGCCGCCTCGCCGAGATCAACCACCTTGCCGCGAGCGCCGCTGCCGACCGGCTGGCCGCGGTCCCCGGCGTCGAGCTGATTACCGACCGCTTCTTCAACGAGTTCACTCTGAAGCTGTCCAAGGAAGCCCGCCCGATCGTCCGTGCGCTCGCGGACAAGAGCATCCTCGCCGGCGTGTCGCTCGGCCGTCTCTATCCCGACGCCGCCGAGCTCGCCAACGGCCTGATCGTCGCGGTCACTGAAACCACCGCCGCGGAGGATGTCGAGACGCTTGCCTCCGCGCTCGAGGAGGCGTTGGCATGAGCAGCATCAACCAGAGCGGCTGGCGCCCCATTACTCCCCAGGCCGGCGAAAGCTCGGGCGAGACCTTCACCGGCAACCACGCGCTGATGCTCGAGGAGCCGCTGATCTTCGAGATCGGCTCGACCGAGACCACCGGCGTCGATTTCGCCGAGGCGCCTTCGGCCAAGTCCCGCCTCGCCGGGCTCGAGCGGTCGAAGTCGATCGGGCTTCCCGGCCTGTCGGAGCCCGAGGCGGTGCGCCACTACACGCGCCTCAGCCGCCAGAATTACGCGATCGACCTCGGCCTGTTCCCACTCGGCAGCTGCACGATGAAGCATAATCCGCGGCTGAACGAGCGCATGGCGCGGCTTCCCGGTTTCGCCGATCTCCACCCGCTGACACCGGTCGACGCGTGCCAGGGCGCATTCGAAGTGATCCACCAGCTCGCCCACTGGCTGGTGACGCTCACCGGCATGCATTCGGTGGCGATGAGCCCCAAGGCCGGCGCCCATGGCGAGCTCTGCGGCGTCCTCGCGATCCGCGCGGCACTCGACGCCAAGGGGCAGCAGGCGCGCAAGGTGCTCCTGGTCCCCGAGAGCGCGCACGGCACCAACCCGGCGACCGCGGCGTTCGCGGGCTTCTCCGTCGAGGACATTCCCGCGACCGAGGCCGGCCGGGTGAACCTCGAAGCATTGAAGGCGCGGCTCGGCCCCGACGTGGCGGGGGTGATGATCACCAATCCGAACACTTGCGGCCTGTTCGAGCCCGACATGCGCGCGATCTCGGACGCGGTCCACGCCGCGGGCGGCTATGTCTATTGCGACGGCGCAAACTTCAACGCGATCGTCGGCCGGGTCCGCCCGGGCGATCTCGGCATCGACGCGATGCACATCAATCTCCACAAGACCTTTTCCACCCCGCACGGCGGCGGCGGCCCGGGCTCGGGGCCGGTGGTGTTCTCCGAAGCGCTCACCCCCTATGCGCCGCTGCCCTTCGTCGAGAAGCAGGGCGGCCAGTTCGTCCTGGTCGAGGAAGAGACGGCGGGCGAGCACCATGCCGGCAGCTTCGGCCGGATGGTCGCGTTCCACGGCCAGATGGGCATGTTTACGCGCGCGCTCGCCTATATTCTCAGCCACGGCGCCGACGGGCTGCGCCAGGTCGCCGAGGATTCGGTGCTCAACGCCAATTACATCCTGCGCTCGATGGAGGACGTGCTCGACGCACCCTTCGCCAAGTCGGGGCCGTGCATGCACGAGGCGATCTTCAGCGATAAGGGCCTGCCCGAAGGCTTCTCGACGATCGACGTCGCCAAGGGGCTGATCGACGAGGGCTTCCATCCGATGACGGTCTATTTCCCGCTCGTCGTCCACGGCGCGATGCTGGTCGAGCCGACGGAGACCGAAAGCAAGGCGACGCTCGATCAGTTCATTGGCGCCTTCCGTTCTGTCGCCGAACGGGCTAAGGGCGGCGACGTCGCGATCAAGACCGCGCCGCACTTTGCGCCGCGCCGTCGTCTCGACGAGACCCTCGCCGCGCGCAAGCCGGTGCTGGTGTACAAGGAGCCCGCACGGGCGGAAGCGGCGGAATAGTCGCGCAGGAGTAATGATTACCGGATGACGTATAACGATACTTTCCGCGACCGCGCCGGTCGCTCGGCCGATGCCAAGAAGGCGCTGGTCGAAAAGCTCAAGGCCGCGCCTAAGCTGAGCGAGGCCGAGCTGGCCGAGCGCAAGGCCGCGCGTCTCGCGCGCGAAAAGGCCGAGGAAGACGCGCGCGCGGCCAAGCTGGCGGCGATCGAGGCCGAAAAGGCTGCGATCGAGAAGGCCAAGGCCGATGCGGAGGCTGCGCGAATCGCCGCCGAGCGCGAAGCTGCGAACAAGGCCGCGGCCGAAAAGGCGGAGAAGATCGCCGCGGCGGAGGCGGCACGCGCGAAGCTCGCCGCTTCGTTCATGCTCGCGCCCAAGGGTAGCGAGAGCCGCTACCCGGCGCGCAAGGGCAAGAAGTAAGCGACATGTCCGTCGCGGCGGGGCTTGCAGCGCCCGCCGCTTTGGGGAAGATCGCGGCATGGCTGCCGCGCATGCTCCGTCCGATTGGCTTCGCATCACGATCCCGATCGTCGTCCTCGTCGTGGTCATGGCGTTTCGCCTGCGCCGGCTCGGGCGTGATCGTCCGCTCAAGGTCGAGCGGTTGTGGATCGTGCCCGCGCTCTATTTCCTGATCGCCGGCGCGGCATTGTGGGTGCACCCCCCGGTGGGGCTGGGCTGGCTCTGGTGCCTGGTCGGGTTTGCCGCCGGCGCTGCGCTCGGCTGGCAGCGCGGGCGGATGATGCGGATCAGCGTCGATCCCGAGACCCACGCGGTGTCGCAGCGCGCCTCGCCTGCCGCGATGCTGCTGATCCTAGCATTGATCCTGCTGCGCACCGGCGCGCGCAACACGGCGCAGTTCGGCGGGCCGGCAATGGACCTGATGATGGTCACCGACGTGCTCGTCGCCTTCGCGCTGGGACTTCTGGCGCTACAACGCCTAGAAATGTGGCTACGCGCCCGGCGGCTGCTGTCGCTGGCGCGCGCCGCATGACTGCGCGCCGCCACGCACCCGCTACCGTGCGCAATCGCGATCCGATCGCGGCGGTACTGGCGGAAGAGCTGCCCGCGCAGGGCCTGGTCCTCGAAGTGGCGAGCGGCAGCGGCGAGCATTGTGCCGCCTTCGCCGAGCGCTTCGCCGGGCTGACCTGGCAGCCGAGCGACCCCGAACAAGCTGCGCGCGCCTCGATCGCCGACTGGTGCGAGGGGCTGCCCAATGTCCTGCCGCCGCTTGCGCTCGACGCCGTCGCGGCGGAGTGGGCGATCGCTTCGGCCGACGCGCTGCTATGCGTCAACATGGTCCATATCAGTCCCTGGGAAGCGACCCTCGGCCTGATGGCCGGGGCAAAGCGGTTGCTCGCCCGCGGCGCGCCGTTGATCCTCTACGGTCCGTATCGCCAACGCGACGTGCCGACGGCGGAATCGAACGAGGCGTTCGATCTGTCGCTCAAGGCGCGCGACTCGCGCTGGGGGCTGCGCCATGTCGAGGATGTCGCGGCAGCTGCCGGGGCTCAGGGTTTCGCCCTTCAGCGGATCGCGCAAATGCCGGCGAACAATCTCATGCTGGTGTTCCGCCGCTCATGACAATGCGGCGTCGCTGACGACCTCGGTGTTGCGGATGTGGCGGATGCGCTCGCGCCACACGATGTAGAGCCCGCTGGCAATGATGATCGGCGCGCCGAGCCAGGTCCACGGCGTCGGCCAGGCGCCGAAGATCAGCCAGCCGTAGAAGGTGCCCCAGATCAGGCTCGAATAATCCATCGGGATCACCGTCGAGACCGGAGCGAATCGAACCGATGCAGTGAGCGCGAGCTGCGCCACGCCGCCGACCAGCCCGATCGCGAGCAGGTTGGCCCAGGTCAGCCAGTCATGCGACTGGAGCTGGAAGGCATAGACTATTCCGAGCGGCGGCAGCGACAGCACCGAGAACCAGAAGACCGTCGTGCCGGCGCTCTCGGTCTTGCCGATCTGGCGCAGCGTGATCGCGACGATCGCCACGAACAATGCCGCCAGCAGTCCGACTGCCGCGCCGACCAGGGGGAATTGTCCGCTCCCCGGTTGCGCGACGACGAGCACGCCGGCGAACCCGACGATCACCGCGCCCCAGCGATGCCAGCCGGTCTGCTCGCGCAGCACCAGCGCGCCGAGGATTGTCGCGAAGATCGGCACGGTGAACTGGAGCGTGGTCGCCTCGGCGAGCGGCAGCAGCAGCACCGCGCCGAAGGTGAACACCATGCCGGTGAGCCCGATCGCGGTGCGCGAGACATGCGCGCCGAACCGCTGCGTACGGATCGAGCCGAGCCCGGGCCCCATCATGATCCAGGCCGTGACCACCGGCACTGCCCAGAGCTGGCGATGGAACATCGTCTCGACCAAAGTCGCGCCGCGAGCCTCGGCAAGCTTGATCAGCGCCGACATGCTCGAGAGGCAGGCGATCGCGAACAGGCGAAGAGCCAGGCCCTTGAGGGTATCATCGGTTCGCGCCTGCGTCACTCAGGTCGGTTAAGGGGAGGCATTGTGGCGCACAACCCTGCGCTTGCCCATAAGCGGAGATTTCGCGTCTTGGCCTAGGCTGGGGATTTTGGTGCGCTTGGCCGGCCCGCTCGATTGCGCTTGCTGCGCGGCTGCGTCGCGTCCACGCGCATGGAAAGCGTAAAAGCCGCAAAGCCGCACGTGATCATAAAGAACTGGGGCATTTTTCTTTCTCCACAGCCGCCCAAGGCGACGACCCGAAAACTTTACGCGCGTTTGCCCGTGGCGTGGGCACAACCTGACCCGGTGTGGATCAGAGAGAGACTAGACAACAGCGCTCGAAAGGAACATGAATAGAACAATGAGTGAACGGGACTAACGGGCGATGGCCTTTCGACTGCGGGTATGGGGCGAGGGAGCATGCTTTGCGCGGCCGGAATTCCGCGCAAGTTGCATCAGCTACGACATCCTAACGCCCCTGGCCGCACGCGAAATATTCGAGGCAATTCATTGGAAGCCCGCAATCCGCTGGCGGATCAACCGCGTGTGGCCGCGCAAGCCGATCCGATTCGAACCTTTCCCTTCTTTGCTGAAGTTTGCAAACGCGCGGGTTGGTATGGGCGCTATGACGGCCATCTTGCGGGACGTCGAATATGTGATCGATGCAGAATTCGAATTCACCGAAAAGGCGGGCCCGACTGACAATAGCGGGCTTCATGCGGACACGTTCCGACGCAGGGCGAGCAAAGGACATGCGTTCCGACAGCCTTTTCTCGGAATGGCACCGTTCGCGGCGAAGTTCGAGTTGTTGGAAGATGATGATAGCATAATCACGCCCGCAGAATGGGCGGACGCCGATTTGGATTTTGGTTGGATGATACACGATTTCGCAGGCGCCGGTCGGTCGGATCTCCGCTATTTCCGGGCGGTGATGCGCGACGGCGTTGTGGAAATTCCCAGGGCGGGCAGTCCCGTGCTTGCCGGCTGAGCGATCCGGCCGGCGTGGTCGGCATTGACCCCGCATCGTGGTCCGCTAATCCGCTCGGCATGATCAAGCACGCTCTCAACGTCACCCGCGAAAAGGATTTCGCCGCCTGGTATCAAGCCGTCATCTCGGAGGCCGACTTAGCCGAGGAGAGCGGCGTGCGCGGATGCATGGTCATCCGGCCGTGGGGATACGGCATCTGGGAGCGGATCCAGCGGCTGCTCGACGATCGCATCAAGGCGACCGGCCACGAGAATTGCTATTTCCCGCTGTTCATCCCGCTCTCCTATTTCGAGAAGGAGGCCGAGCATGTCGACGGCTTCGCCAAGGAGATGGCGGTGGTCACGCACCACCGGCTGGTCCAGAAGGACGGCAAGCTCGTTCCCGATCCCCAGGCCAAGCTCGAGGAGCCCCTGGTCGTCCGCCCGACGTCGGAGACCGTGATCGGCGCGGCCTTTTCGCGCTGGGTGCAGAGCTGGCGCGACCTGCCGGTGCTGATCAACCAATGGGCGAACGTCGTGCGCTGGGAAATGCGCACGCGGATGTTCCTGCGCACCAGCGAGTTCCTCTGGCAGGAAGGGCATACGGCGCATGCCAGCGAGGCCGAGGCGCGCGAAGAGACGCTCAAGATGCTCGAGGTCTATCGCTCGTTTGCCGAGGATTGCCTGGCAATGCCGGTGGTCGCCGGCGAGAAGCCTGAGAATGAGCGCTTCCCCGGTGCAGTCTCGACCTACAGCATCGAGGCGATGATGCAGGATGGCAAGGCGCTCCAGGCGGGTACCAGCCACTTCCTCGGCACGACCTTCTCCAGCGCCCAGAACATCCGCTTCCAGAATGCCGAGGGGCAGCAGGAACTAGCGCAGACGACCAGCTGGGGCGTGTCGACCCGGATGATCGGCGGCGTGATCATGGTGCATGGCGACGATGACGGGCTGCGCGTGCCCCCGCGCGTGGCACCTTGGCAGATCGTCATCGTGCCGATGCTGCGCGACCAGCCCGAGGATCAGGAGATCGTCGATTACTGCAAGGCGCTCCAGCAAGAGCTCGCGGCGTTCAGCGTGTTCGGCGAACCCGTCCGCGCGTTGCTCGACCTGCGCCCCGCCAAGGCGGCGGGCAAACGCTGGGGCTGGGTCAAGAAGGGCGCGCCGATCGTCATCGAGGTGGGCGGGCGCGACGTCGCCGGGGCGAACGTCTCGGTGATCCGCCGCGACCGGCTGTACCGCGAGGACGGCAAGCTCGACAGCGCGGTGCTGCCACGCGCACAACTGGTCGGCGAGGCGACGGCGATGCTGGAGAGCATCCAGCAGAATCTGCACGCGCAAGCGCGCGAGCGGATGGACGCGGCGATCCGCCGCGACGTCACCGATTTCGCAGGACTCGAAAAGGCGTTTGAGGGCGACAAGCCGGGCTGGGTCGAGGTGAATTGGTCGCGGCCGACCGGCGCCGAGCTCGACAAGCTGGTCGAGCGGCTGAAGGCCCTCAAGCTCACTTTCCGCAACGTGGCCAGCGACGCCGCGCCCGCCGAAGGCGCGTGCATCTTCACCGGCGAACCCGCGGTCGAGCGCATTCTGGTCGCGCGGGCTTATTGATCCGGTGACGGTCCGCTCGCTTTTCGCCTCTTTGCTCTATCAGGAGGCATTGGGCGACACTGCCTTGATCGAGGAGCTCGAAGCCTCATGCCTCCAGCTCGCCGAGGACGATCGCGCCGGGCGGGGCTGGGCGAAGGAACATGGCTATCAGGGCTATACCTCCTATGCCTCGCTCGACGACCTGCCGATCCGCGATCCGGCCTTTGCCGATCTCAAGCGGCTGCTCGACAAGCACGTCGCCAGGTTCGCCGACGCGTGCGGGTTCGAGCTGGGCGGCAGGAAGCTCAAGCTCGACAGCCTGTGGGTCAACGTCCTCAACGGCGGCGGCGGGCATAGCGGGCATGTCCATCCGCACAGCGTGATCTCAGGGACGGTGTACATCGCGTTGCCGCCGGGGTCGCGCGGGCTGCGGCTCGAGGACCCGCGGCTGGCGATGATGATGGCGGCGCCGCCGCGCCGGCCCGACGTCGCCGAGGCGCTGCGCAGCTTCGTCGAGGTGGTGCCTGAACCGGGGACGGTGCTGCTCTGGGAAAGCTGGCTGCGCCACGAAGTGCCGGCGGGATCGGGCAAGGGCAAAAGGATCAGCGTGAGCTTCAACTATCGCTGGTAGCGGGAGGGGGACATGGTCGATCGACGGTCGGTGCTGGCGGGCGCGCTGCTGCTGCCGGTGGCGGCGCGGGCGGAAGGAAGCTGGGACGCGATCGTCGACCCGCGCACCGGCACGCTAGGCAAGGCGCTCGAAGTGGCCGCCGCGGCGGGCCGGCCGTTCCGCATCCTTGTGCGCGAGGGCGTGCTGGTCGAGAAGCTGACCATCACCGTTCCCAATGTCACGATCGTCGGAAGCGGGCCGGGGACGGTGCTCAGTTTCGGCAGCTACGCCGGACTCAAGCATCCCGACGGCAACAATACTGGCACCGGCCGCACCGGCACGCTGACCCTCGCCGCGCCCGGCACGACGCTGCGCAACCTCACCATCCGCAACAGCTTCGACTATGTCGGCGCCAAGCGCGACACTGCCGGCAACGGTGCGCAGGCGGTGGCGCTGGCCATCGGGCGTGAGGCCGACCGGACCCTGGTCGAGCGCTGCCGCCTCGAAGGCTATCAGGACACGCTCTATGTCCAGGCACGGTCGCGGATCGCCGATTGCCGGATCGTCGGCGGGGTCGACTTCATCTTCGGCGGCGCGCCGGCATGGTTCGAGCGCTGCGAGATCGTCACGCGCTATGTGCCCGGCGCCACCGAGTTCGGTTTCGTCAGCGCACCGAGCACGCCGCTGACCAAGCCGTATGGGCTCGTCTTCTCGTATTGCCGCCTCGCCCATGAACGCGGCGTGCCGGCGCATTCGGTGTGGCTCGGGCGGCCGTGGCGCGCGGGCGGCGACATGGCGCTGACCGGCCAGTCGGTATTCCTGGACTGCTGGATGGACGCACATATCCGGCGCGAGGGCTGGACGTGGATGGGCTATAAGGGCCCAAACGGCGAGCAGCGCCGGCTGACCCCGCAGGAAGCGCGATTGTTCGAGCATGGCAGCCGCGGACCCGGGGCAGGGCCGGCATCGCTGACGCGGCGCATGCTGACTGCCGCCGAAGCGGCCAAGTTCACGCGGAGCAACGTGCTCGGCGACTGGGACGGATCGGGTAGCTGAGCGTCAGCAGATCACTAGGGTCAGCGCGCGCATGATGCTGCGTTCGATCGGCGCGTCGAAGCGGCAGCCCATTTCGTCGCCGTTGTTCCAGATGACGGTGCCGGCGATCGGCAGACTGTCCTGCAGGCGCAGCCAAACGCGGTCGCCTTCGGGGTGCGCGCTGGTGCAGGCAAGGCGGCAGCCATAGACCGAGAGGTCGCGCAGGATTGCCTCGGTCGAGGCGTCGCCCTGCTTGCGCACGGTCGCGCGCGTGACGGTGATACGGTGCCGCGGCTCGCTGCGCTGTTCCACCAGCGCCGGTCCCACGGTCCGGAATTGCGAAAACCTCGTTACCATTTTTTCTTCTGCCCCCGCAGAGCGCCCGAAGCGGACTTATCGGCAATTGGTTAAGCGAATGTTGCACTCCACCACCGGGCAAATGCGTCCCGTTCGGCGCGCGAAAGATGGAGGCCGAGTTTGGATCGGCGGAACAGGACGTCGTCGGGGGTGAGCGCCCACTCCCGCTCCCGCATCCAGCGCGCCTCGATCTCGGTCAGCCCGGCGCCGAGCGCGGTTCCCATCCCGGCTTCGTCCTCGACGCCGTCGAGCATCTCCATCAGCTGCGTGCCATAAGCGTGCGCCATCCGCCGGGCGCGGTCCGGCCCGAGGAAAGGCCAGCGCGCCAGGACATGTTCGAGGTGCAGCTCGAATTCGGCGATCGCGCCGCCGGGAAAGACGCGCGCTCGGGTGCGGGGACGCGGTTCGATGCCGAGAGTAGGGCCGATCTTCTCCAGCGCTTCCTCGGCGAGCGCACGCGCCGTGGTGATCTTGCCCCCGAACACCGAGAGCAAGGGCGCGCCCGCTTCGTCCAGCTCCAGCACATAATCCCGCGTCACCGCTTGCGCCTTGGCCGCCCCGTCGTCGTGGAGCGGGCGCACGCCCGACCAGCTCCACACGACATCGGACGGGCTAACCCGGCGCGTGAAATAGCGGTTCACCGCGTCGCAGAGATACTGTGTCTCCTCGGGCGAGCAGGTCGCATCTTCCGCCCTTTCGACGGGCACGTCGGTGGTGCCGATCTCGGTGAACTCGTCCTCATAGGGGATGGCGAAGACGATCCGCCGGTCGGGCTGCTGGAGGATATAGGCGTGGTCACCGGCGAACAGCCGCGGCACCACGATATGGCTGCCCTTGACCAGGCGGACCTGCGACGGAGTCGCGACGGACAGCTTGTCGAGAAGCGTTCGCACCCAGGGGCCGGCGGCGTTGACCAGCCCTCGAGCCTCGACCGCGCGGCCGTCGGAGAGCATCGCCCACCACATGTCGCCCATCCGCTGCGCCGAGAGCAGCTCGGTGCGGGTCGCAATCTCCGCGCCGTGCGCGGCGGCGTCGAGCGCATTGGCGAGGGTGAGCCGGGCATCGTCGACCCAGGCGTCCGAATAGACGAAGCCGCTATGATTCCCGGCCAGCGGATCGGCGAATGCCTTGTCGGCCTTGCGGAGACCGCGCGAGCGGGGCAGCGAGGAGCGCCCGGCGAGCAGGTCGTAGAGCCACAGCCCGATGCGGACCATCCACCAGGGGCGGACGGCGTTCGCGTGCGGCAGGACAAAGGTCATCGGTCGGATTAAATGCGGCGCTGCTGCAAGCAGGCGTTCGCGCTCGTGGAGCGCCTCGCGCACCAGGCGGAATTCATAGGTCTCGAGGTAGCGCAGCCCGCCATGGATCAGCTTGGTCGAGGCGGAGGAAGTGTGGCTGGCAAGATCGTCCTGCTCGACGAGCAAGACGCTGAGCCCGGCGAGCGATGCCTCGCGGGCGATCGCGCAGCCGTTGATTCCGCCGCCGACGATGAGGAGATCGTAAGACACGGCGCCAGTTACGCAGTTGGACAAGCCGCCGCGAGTCCCTATCTTCAGGGCCAATGACAAAACAGAACAAGAGAACCGGACTGCCCACCCGTGAGCAGATCCTCGATTTCATTTCCACATCCCCGACTCCGGCCGGCAAGCGCGAGATCGCCAAGGCGTTCGGGCTGCACGCGCAGGACAAGATCGCGCTCAAGGCACTGCTCAAGGACATGGGCGACGAGGGGCTGATCGACAGCGCGCCCGGCCGCGCGTTCCACAAGATGGGCGGCGTGCCCAAGGTGACCGTGCTGCGAATCACCGATGCCGATGGCGACACCGTCTGGGCAGTGCCCGAGCGCTGGGAGGCGGAGGGCTTGCCCGTCCCGCGGCTCCGCGTTCGCGAGCAGCGCGGCAAGCGCTCGGCGCTGGGCGTCGGCGACCGCATCCTCGCCCGCACCGAAGAGGCCGGCAAGGGCTGGATCGCGCATCCGATGAAGAAGCTCGCGGGCGGCGAGGAGCAGATGCTCGGCGTCGTCCACGAAGAGGGAGGCCGGCTGTATCTGCAAGGCGTCGAGAAGAAGGAACGCCACAGCTATCCGATCTCCGAGCGCAACGGGGCCGAGCCGGGCGACCTCGTCCTCGCCAACAAGGCTGGCAAGCCGCCGCGGATCTTCGCGCACGTCACCCAGCGACTTGGCGACCCGTTCGCCCCGCGCAGCTTCTCGCTGATCGCGATCCACCGCCACGGGATCCCCAATGTCTTTTCCGACGAGCAGCTCGCCGAGGCCGAGCGAGTCTCGAAGCAAGATCTCGGCACGCGCGAAAATCTGCGCGACCTCCCGATCGTCGCGATCGATCCGGCCGACGCGCGCGACCACGACGACGCAGTCTGGGCGGCCCCCGACGACGATCCCGAGAACGAAGGCGGCTGGAAGGCCGTGGTCGCGATCGCCGATGTCAGCTTCTACGTCCGTCCGGGCTCCGAACTCGACCGCGAGGCGCGCAAGCGCGGCAATTCGGTCTATTTCCCCGATCGCGTCGTGCCGATGCTCCCCGAGATCCTCTCGGCGGAAGTCTGTTCGCTCAAGGAAGGCGAGGACCGCGCGGCGCTGGCGTGCCACCTCCAGGTGGCGAAGGACGGCACGCTCAAGAGCTGGCGATTCACGTGTGCGGTGGTCAGCATCGTGGCGAACATTGCCTATGAAGATGCCCAGACGATCATTGACGGAACTGCCGCAGACCGCGCCTTGCTCGATGATCGACTTTCGCAAGATACTGAAAAACGCCAACAAATTGAGCCAGCCCTGCGCCACCTGTGGGATTGCTGGCGCGCGCTCAACAAGGCGCGCGAGAAGCGCGAGCCGCTCGACCTAGATTTGCCCGAGCGGCGGATCGTACTCGACGAGATGGGGCGGATCCTATCAGTCGCGCCGCGCGAGCGGCTCGACGCGCACAAGCTGATCGAGGATTATATGATCGCGGCCAACGTCGCCGCGGCCAAGGCGCTCGAGACCAAGAAGGCGCCGGTGATGTATCGCGTCCACGAGCCGCCGGCGCGCGAGAAGCTCGTCGCGCTCAAGGAATATCTCAAAACCTACGACATGGAGTTCGCGCTGGGGCAGGTGATAAAGCCCGCCACCTTCAACCGCATCCTCGAGCTGGTCGGCGAGGCGGACTTCCGCGACGAGGTGATGCAGCAGGTGCTGCGCAGCCAGACCCAGGCTTATTACGGGCCGCAGAATGCCGGGCATTTCGGGCTGTCGCTGGGCAGTTACGCGCACTTCACGTCGCCGATCCGGCGCTATGCCGATCTGGTCGTCCACCGCTCGCTGGTCGATGCGTACAAGCTCGGGCCGGGCGGGCTCACGCCGGAAGAGGCCGGGTCGATGGAGCGCATCGGCGAGAGCATCTCGACGCTCGAGCGCCGCGCGATGGAGGCTGAGCGCGAGACGATCGACCGCTATGTCGCCGCCTATCTCTCGGCGCATGTCGGGCAGGTGATGGAAGCGCGGATCACCGGAGTGCAGAATTTCGGCTTCTTCGCGACGATCGAAGGCATTGGTGGCGACGGCCTCGTGCCGATCCGCGATCTCGGTACCGAATATTTCCGCTATGACGAGGCGAGCCAGCGGCTGATCGGCGACGATACCGGCACCAGCTTCGCGCTGGGCCAGCGGCTGCCGCTGCGGCTCGCCGAGGCCAACCCTGTCTCGGGCGCGCTGCGCTTCGAGCTTCCCGACGGCAAGGGATCGGCATCGAGCGGCGGCGAACGCGACGACCGCCGCGGCCCGCGCGGACCCAAGCGCGAGATCAAGCGCCGCGGGCGCCCGGCGAACATCCGGCACCAGGGGCGCAAGCGATAGGCTTGAGCGGCCGCTGCTTCCGTGTCAGCCTGCCGGACGCTGAGGAGGAACATGCCGTGATCGCAGCGTCGCCGGTGCCCACGATGATCGCAGCCCTGGTGTCGCGGGCGCGCCGCCGCATCGTGAACCATTTCCGCGCGCTGCATGCGATAAGCGCGGAGGATGTCGTCGCCTTCGTGCCGCAAAGCCGAATCGAGCGCGCCCAGTTCGAGCGGATGCTGGAACGCGGCGTGGTCCGCCAGGAGGCGGCGGGACGCTATTGGCTCGATCTCGATGCCCATCGGGCGGACGAGGAGGCGCGCCGCCGCCTATTGGTCCCGATCGTGATCGTCCTCTGCCTCGTCATCGCGTGGATCATAACGCTCGGCTATCGCGGTTAAGTCGCTGGCACCTGGCGAAGCGTCGCCACCGAAACGTGCGGCCAGCTCAGCCCGTTGAAGTCGAGCAGCACCGTCTGCGTATATTGCAGCTGGAGGAAAGTCGCGCCGGCCTCCTCGACTTCCTCGATCCAGAAGATCGCGGTCATGCGCACTGCGTCGGCGTTGGGGCCGTTGGCGCCGCCCTTCAGAAAGGCAGTATTCGCGGTGCCGCCGCCGATGATCGGCTCCGAAGTGGTGGTGATGATCAGATTGGTGGTGTTCACGATATTCTGCCCGGCGATCGCATCGGCGAGCACGGAATTGGGATCGTCCACCATGGCCTGGGTGATGCCGGCGATCAGGTTCGGCGGCGAGCGGAACGGGGTGGGGATCGACAGATTGGTCTCGTCGAACGGCACCTTCTTGCTGGGATTGCCGATCACGAACGGCGTGATGTCGGCGACGTCGAAGCGCGGCGCTCGGGGTTCGGACGAGGCGAGCCCCTGCGCGAGGACGGTCGTGCCGTGCGGGATCGATCCCAGCCGCGCCACCGACGGTGGAACCAAAGGGTCGCTGGTCCGCGGGATGTTGAGCCAGACACCCGGTTCGAGATGGAGCCCGTTGCCATGATTGTCGCTCACCAACTGCATGTAATGCAGCCCGGACATGATCAGATCGTCCTGAAGCAACCCGCGATTGGGAATGTTGCCGGGAATATCGACGAACTCTAGTGTTTCCACGGTGAGGTTCAGCTCGAGGAAATGCTGCTGCTGCGGCGCCTGGGGATCGTGCAGCGGACGCCAGATCGTGTTCAATCCGGTACCCTGCCATTTGCCGAGAAGCTGAGCGAGTGGCCCGAGCGGATCGGGTGCGATATCCTGCGCAAACGCTTCGAGCGCGACGGACTTGGCTTCTGCTTCGGGGCGTTCGATCGAAGTCAGGTTCGAAAGCGGCTTGAAGGCGAAGTTCGAATCGATGTCCATGCTGTATCTCCCCCAGAGAAACAGCATGGTGTATTGATCTTACAGAAATAGCAACAGAACCTACGGCGTATTTTGCGAGTACTGCAGACTACCTATTATCTATCTGTAACTCTTCTTCATTCGATCGCGAAGCTGAGCCCGGCATGCGCCTCGAGCCGCTTCCTGAGCGGTTCGGGCATCAGCGCTCCGGCGGTCCAGATCCCGCCTTCGCCCTCGACATCGCGCAGCAGGCACAATGCGCTCTCGGCGATCATCTTGCTCGTTGATCCGTAACCCGGGTCCTTGTCGCCCTTGACCACGGCGGTGACGCGCTGGCCATCGGGCATCTCGGCGACGAAGGCGATCTCGTAATGGCCGCTGTCGCGCTCTGCCTTGCTCGGCCCTTCGCCCGGGGCTGGCCCCTTGTCCGACGCCATCGGGTTCAGCTTGGCGAGCGCCTCGGCGGCGGCCTTGCCGACCTCTCCCAGGCCCGGAACGACCATCATCTCGTCATATTGGAAGTCGGCGCCGTAAGGCTGACCGGCGAGGAAGTTGGTGCGGTGAACGTTCTTGGTGTTGATCACCGCCATCATGAACGGCGCGACCCAGGCGCCGACCGCGTCGTCGTGATGCGGGAGCATGCCGTTCGGCTGGTGCGGCCCGTCGAAGCCCGGGGCGAGCGCGAAGGGGTCGATCATCAGCTTGAGGATCGACGGATCCTTCGCCGCTGCCGCCATCGTCGCCTTGCCGCTGGCGAAGGTGCCGCCCGAGAAAGTGCCCTTCATCGCGCGGATTCGCCCCTTCACGCGCGGCGTAGCCTTGCCGAAGCGCCGCTTCGCTTCCTGCTGCACTGCCCAGACGCCGAGATCGAAGGGGAGCGAGTCGAACCCGCACGAGAAGACGATCCGCGCGCCGCTCGCTTTGGCCGTGGCCTCGTATTTGTCGATCATCTGCCGCATCCAGGCCGGCTCGCCGCACAGGTCGACATAAGCGGTGCCTGCCGCGGCGCAGGCGGCGAGGAGGGGCTCACCGTAAAGCTGGTACGGGCCGACGGTGGTGATTACTACGCGCGCGCGCGACACCAAGGCGGCGAGGGCGGCGGGGTCATCGGCATTGGCCGTTAGCAGCGGCGTGTCGCCCGGTGCGCCGATCTCGCTGCGCACTTCCTCGAGCTTGGTCAGCGAGCGCCCGGCCATCGCCCATTTGACGCTGCCGTCGGCATAGTGACCCGCGAGATATTCGGCGACGAGGCGGCCGGTGAAGCCTGTGGCGCCATAGACGATGATGTCGAACTCGCGATCGGCCATTTCTCTCTCCTGTGCGTACTCGTGCGTCTAAGGTCGCACCGGCGACTGCCGCGTCACGCTTCGCGTGTCATCATACCCTTTATTCGGAAAAGAGGAATGGGCGGTCAGCCGGCCTCGTTGAATTGTAGCGCCGCGAGCCGCGCATAGAGCCCGCCGGCGCCGACCAGTTCGGCATGACTGCCGGTCTCGACGATCCGGCCTTCGTCCATGACGATGATCCGGTCGGCAGCGCGCACCGTGGCGAGGCGGTGGGCGATGACCAATGTCGTGCGGTTGGCCATCAGCCGCTCGAGCGCGTCCTGGACGAGGCGCTCGCTCTCGGCGTCGAGTGCCGAGGTGGCCTCGTCGAGCAGCAGGATCGGTGCGTCGCGGAGCAATGCGCGCGCGATCGCGATGCGCTGGCGCTGGCCGCCCGACAGCCGTGCGCCGCCCTCGCCGAGAAAGGTGTCGAGCCCCTGGGGCAGCTCGCGCAGGAAATCGGCGGCATTGGCGGCGGCAGCCGCGGCCCAGATCGCCTCGTCACCGGCGTCCCACGCGCCGTAGCGCAGATTGTCCCGCGCCGAGGCGCCGAAGATCACCGTCTCCTGGGGGACGATCGCCATCCGGCCGCGAACCGCGGCGGGGTCGGCCTGGCGGATGTCGACGCCGTCGACGCGGACCTGGCCGCTCTCGGGGTCGTAGAAACGCTGGAGCAGTTGGAACAAGGTCGATTTGCCCGCGCCCGATGGGCCGACCACCGCGACGGTCTCGCCGGGGCGGATGTCGAGCGTGAAGCCGGTCAGCGCCGAGACTTCGGGGCGTGTTGGGTAGCGGAAGGTGACCTGGTCGAACGCGACGGCGCCTTGCGGCGGAAGCGGCAGCGGCAGCGGATTGGCCGGCGCGGCGATGTCGGGCTGTTCGCGCAACAGCTCGGCGAGGCGGCTGGCCGCACCCGAGCCGCGGAGTAGCTCGCCATAGACTTCGGTGAGCGCGCCGAATGAGCCGGTCACCAGCCCCGCGGTGATCACGAACGCGGTGATCGACCCGCCCGAGATGCGCCCCTCGGCGACGCCATAAACTGCATCCCACATGATCAGCGTGATTGCAGTGAACAGCAGGCCGATCACCGCCGCGGTCATCACCGCGCGGAGGCCGAAGCGGCGCTGTGCCGCGGCGAAGCTGCGCGATACTGCACCCTCGAACCGCTCGGCCTCGCGATTCTCCTGGCCGAACGCCTGGACGATGCGCATCGCGCCCAGCGTCTCGGAGGCGATCGCGCCGATATCCGCGATGCGGTCCTGGCTCGAGCGCGACAGGTTGCGCACCCGCCCGCCCAGCCAGACGATCGGCAGCACGATCACCGGAATGCCGACGATCAGATACGCCGCGATCTTGGGGGCGAGGGTGAACAGATAGATGATCCCGCCCGCGCCGGTGAGCAGGTTGCGCAGCGCGGTCGACACGGTGTTGCCGACGACCATCTCGACGATCGCGGTATCCGAGGTGAGCCGCGAGGCGATCTCCGAGGGGCGGTTTTCCTCGAACCATTTGGGCGGCAGGCGCAGCAAATTGCGATGCACGGCCATGCGCATGTCGGCGACGGTACGCTCGCCCACCCAGGAAACGAAAAAGAAGCGCACCGCGGTCGCCACCGCGAGCGCGAGGACGACGAGCAGCAGCCCCTGGAAATAGATGCCGATCTTGCTGGTATCGGCGCCCTTGGCGAAGCCGTTGTCGACGATCTGCTTGAAGGTGCGCGGGATCCACAGCGTCGCAACCGAAGAGGCGACCAGCGCGAATGTCGCGATCGCGAGCTGGAGCGGATAGCGCCGCGTGAAGCTCCAGATGACGAGCAAGTTGCTGAGCTTGCGCCGGGACTGGGGAGCGGGCGCAGGAACGGGTTCGGCCATGCCGCGCGGACTAGCGTGAATGCGAGGGAAGGGGAACCGGATTCCCTCTCTCATCGGGAGTGGGAAGGGTGGGCAGCCAGATCCTCCGCCCACCTTCCCACTCGCCCGCCCGCGAGCCCGATCCAGCTTCCCAGGAAGCGGGAGATGGGAACTCGTCCCATATTTGGAACATTTGGTATGACAACGTTGCACCGCAACACGGCGCTCTATATTGATAAGACAAGTCGCCACCGTTCCGGCGGGTGGACGGTGGAAGGAATTGCATGCTCTACGACGCTTACGAGATTCAGCGCTCGCTCCTCGCCGGAGCCAGTGCCTGGGCCAATTTCTCCGCCGGGCTGCTCAACAATCCGGCCAACCCCTTCGCTTATTTCGGAGGCGGCCCGGTGCTCGCCTCGGCGCTCGAAGTGTTCGCGCATGCGTCGGCGCCTCGGGGCAAGCCGCATTTCGGGCTCGACTTTACGACGATCGATGGCCGCCAGGTCGAGGTCCATGAAGAGATCGTGCTCCGGA
This sequence comes from Sphingomonas sp. FW306-1B-B10E, assembly GCF_058782005.1. Lineage (NCBI taxonomy): Bacteria > Pseudomonadati > Pseudomonadota > Alphaproteobacteria > Sphingomonadales > Sphingomonadaceae > Sphingomonas > Sphingomonas sp. FW306-1B-B10E. The sequence continues at coordinate 69,373 of NZ_JBYSXG010000015.1, read as the reverse complement.
AGCCGTTCGGCCAGCTCAAGCGCTTCGTGCGCCAAGGTGTCGAAGGCGGGCCCAAGCTGCTGATCGTCGCGCCGATGTCGGGCCATTACGCGACGCTGCTGCGCGGCACGGTCGAGCGGATGCTGCCGGTCGCCGACGTCTACATCACCGATTGGCGCGACGCCAAGCTGGTGCCGCTCGCCGACGGCCGCTTTGATCTCGACGACTATATCGATTATCTGACCGAGTTCCTCGCGCATATCGGCGCGGAAGGCGATCCGCGGCCGCACGTGCTGGCGGTGTGTCAGCCCTCGGTCCCGGCCTTTGCGACGGCGGCGCTGATGAGCGCCGACCAGCATCCCAACCGCCCTCGGACGCTGACGATGATGGGCGGCCCGATCGACACGCGCGAGGCGCCGACCGCGGTCAACACGCTGGCGACCGAGCGGCCGCACGCCTGGTTCCAGCAGAACGTGATCGCGACGATCCCGGTCACCTATCCGGGCGCCGGGCGGAAGGTCTATCCGGGCTTCCTCCAGCTCGCCGGTTTCATGACGATGAACCTCGGCAGCCACATGGTCAGCCATTGGGAGATGTTCAAACATCTCGTCCAGGGCGACGGCGAGGCATCCGATGCCACGATGCGATTCTACGAGGAATATCGCAGCGTCTGCGACATGACCGCCGAATTCTATCTTCAGACGATCGACGTGGTGTTCCAGAACCATTCCTTGCCCAAGGGCGAGATGCTGCACCGCGGTCGCCGGGTCGATCCGTCGGCGATCACCGACGTGGCGATCCTCGCGATCGAGGGCGAGCGCGACGATATTTCGGGACTGGGCCAGACCAAGGCGGCGCTGACCATCGCCGACAAGCTGCCAGAGGCGCTGAAGCAGTACCACATGGCGCCCGAAGTCGGGCATTACGGCATCTTCAACGGCTCGAAGTGGCGGACGTGGATCGCGCCGGTGCTCGAGCAGTGGATCGCCGCGCACAGCGGCTGAAATAGCCCACAAGCCGTCACCCCGGCCTTGTGCCGGGGTCTATTAGGCGGCTTGGTGAAAGCCTTCACCTCCAGCTTCCGTCGCGGCGACGTGGATCCCGGCACAAGGCCGGGACGACCAGAAATGCGCCAAGCCGTTACCTAATCGTACGCCGTGACCAGCATGCTCCAGGTGAGCAGTGCTAGTAGCCCCCAGATTGCAACGACGATCAATACGCCGCCCCAGCTGACCGGGCGGCGCGTGGCGATCTCGGCCTTGGCGCGGTGCTCGGCGAACTGATCGGGTGCGATCATCTTCTCGAACAGCCAGACGCCGATCGGGATCAGGATGACGTCGTCGAGCAGCCCGAAAAAGGGAATGAAATCGGGAATGAGGTCGATCGGCGACAGTGCGTAGGCGGCGACCAGAAGCCCGAACAATTTGGCATAAAGCGGCGTGCGCGGATCGCGCACCGCCAGCCAGACGGCGTGCGCTTCGGTGCGGATGCGGTGCGCGAGCGATGGCCCCATGCGATGGGGATCGCGCTACGCGCACCACTATGCAACCCTTATCGTCATCCCAGCCTATGCCGCCAGGATGAGGTGGGATCAGGATTCCGCCGTAGTGCCGACCACGGCATGGCTGCCTTCCTCGCCACTTTTGATCTTGCCGCCGAACAGCATCTTGAGCTTGCCCGATACCGACATGTCGGTTTCCCATAGCTCGGCGCTGTCGATGTCGAAGCGGAGCAAGGCGAGGTTGGGATCGTCCTTGCCGCCCGGAAACCATGCCTCGACATGGCTGTTCCAAAGCTTGTCGATCATCGCGAAATCATTGTCGATCTTGGCGACGCCGTGGAGGCAGGCGAAATAGTCGTGCCCTTTGGAGACGAACTGCGCCATCGTGTGGCCGCCGGGGGCGAGGCGATTGTCCTTGCCGACGAAGAAGAACAGGGTGTCGACCTGATCCTCGTCGAGTTGCGCGGTAAGCGGGATGCTGTGCTCGGGGCTGTCCATCAGCCCGATCATCACGAACGGGCTGTCCGCAAGCTTTTTCCAGAGATCCTTCTTGAGTTCGGCGGTGTCAGCCATGGCAAGCGCTCCCAATGTGTGTTCGGGAGAGTAACGGCGCGACGCTTCAGGCGTTCCCCAGCGCGGCGGCGGCGCCGAGCAGTTCGAGGTCGGTCCGGTTGACCAATGCGATCGGCACCTCGGAAAGCTGGCGGCGGAAGGCGGCCTTGCCCTCCATGCGCCGCCGCAGCCCGGGTTCCATCAATTGCGGCTGAAGCGCGCGCGCGATCGCGCCGGTGAGGTAGACGCCGTCCCACGCGCCATAGGCCAAAGCGAGGTCGCCGGCGAAGCTGCCGAGATGCTCGACGAACATCCGCACCACCGCGGTACATACCGGGTCGCGGCCGACGCCCCGCGTGACGTCCTCGGGCTTGTCGAGCTTCTTGCCGCCCGACAGCGCCTCATAGGCAAGCAGCAGCCCGGGCGCGCTGAGCAGGGTCTCGATGTCGAAGGTGATCCCCTTCGACGTACAATATTGCGCGAAGGTGCGTTCGTCGGCGGTGCTCGCCGCGAACGACATGTGCCCGGCCTCGGTCTGCAGCGCGCTGAGCTTGCCCCCGGCGCTGACCAAGGCGGCGACGCCCAGGCCCGTGCCGGTGCCGATCACGACGTAATTGCCGCCGGCTTCGACTAGTTTGGGCGGCGGACCCTGGAGCGCAGTGAAGCCGGTCAGCGGGAGCGTGGTCAGCGCTAGCGCGTTCGCGGCGCATTCGTTGAGCGCCTGGGGGCGGACGCGCAACACCGCCTCGACGCCCGACAGCGAGATGTACCAGCGGCTGCCGGTAAGGTTGATCAGGTCGCCGCGCACTGCGCCGGCGATGGCGAGCACACTCGGCAACCGCGCCTCCTGCAGCCCGACGCCGCTCAAATAGGCGACCAGCGCGCTGGTGAAGGTGGGGTGCTCGGCAGTCATGAACTTGCGAACGTCGCGCGGTACCAGCCCGGCATCTCCGCCGGTCAGCCCGAACCGAACCGATTGGCGGCCGATATCGGCCACCAGCGCCACGTCTCCAGCCATTTGCGGCCCCTCCTTGCGGCCCCCTTCGGCGAGGGCTCGACGCTGATATCGCTAACACATGTTACGGAAACAACAACAAAGTGCCCGCGCTGTCCTGCGTTGCGCCAGCCTGTACGAAGTGCGAACCAAGTCGCGGCGGCGATCGTGCCGCCAGCATAGAAAGGTGAAACTATGTCTTTCGCCGATCTCTGCCTGTTTCTCGGTGCGCTTTTTGCCTTCGCGACTTCGGTCGTGAAGGTCATAGAAGTGGCGCGTAAGGTGCCGGGCGGGGCTCGGGCTGGTACCCGAGCCCCACACGATTGAGCCCCGGCTGCTGGCACAACCGGGGCTCCAGAAAGGCGCTATGTCATCGCCGATCGAATAAATACCATTGTCCGTCTAAAATTTCAATCACGCCTCACAGCACTTCGAACAGTCCGGCCGCGCCCATGCCGCCGCCGATGCACATCGTCACGACGACATATTTCGCGCCGCGGCGCTTGCCTTCGATGAGCGCATGGCCGGTCATCCGCGCGCCGCTCATGCCATAAGGATGGCCGATCGAGATCGCGCCGCCATTGACGTTGAGCAGTTCGCCCGGAATGCCGAGCTTGTCCTGGCAATAGAGGACCTGCACTGCGAACGCCTCGTTGAGCTCCCAAAGGCCGATATCGTCCATCTTGAGATTGAAGCGCTCGAGCAGCTTGGGGATCGCATAGACCGGGCCGATGCCCATCTCGTCGGGCTTGGTGCCTGCCACTGCCATGCCGACATAGCGGCCGAGCGGGGTCAGGCCGCGCTTCGAGGCGAGCGATTCCTCCATCAGTACACTGGCCGAGCTGCCGTCCGAAAGCTGGCTGGCGTTGCCCGCGGTCACGGTGCCGTTGGGGAGCACCGGGTTGAGGCCCTTGAGGCCTTCCAGCGTGGTGTCGGCGCGGTTGCCTTCGTCCTTGGAGAGCGTGACTTCCTTCTGCGAGACTTCCTTGGTCTCCTTGTTGACCACGTTCATCGTCGCGGTGACGGGCACGATTTCGTCGTCGAACTTGCCCGCGGCCTGCGCGGCGGCAGTGCGCTGCTGCGACTGCAGGGCATATTCGTCGCACCGGTCACGCCCGATGCCGTAGCGCGCGGCCACGACTTCGGCGGTCTGGAGCATCGGCATGTAGATGTCGCCGTGCATGCCAAGCAGTTCGCGGTCGGGCTCGACGCGCATCGCTGGGGTCTGGACGAGGCTGATCGATTCGACCCCGCCGCCGATCGCGATGTCCATATTGTCGGTGATGATCTCCTTGGCGGCGGTGGCGATCGCCATCAGCCCCGAGGCGCATTGACGATCGACCGACATGCCGGCGACGGTGACGGGCAGGCCGGCGCGGAGCAATGCGGTGCGCGCGATGTTGCCGGCCTGGCTGCCCTGCTGAAGCGCGGCGCCGAAGATCACATCCTGGACCTCGGCGGGATCGATCCCGGCGCGCTCGACCGCAGCCTTGATCGAGTGGCTGCCGAGCGTGGGAGCGGGGAGCGCATTGAACGCGCCGCGATAGGCGCGGCCGATCGGCGTGCGGGCGGTGGAGACGATGACGGCGGAGCGAGACATGGGTTTTCCTTCTTCCTTAGCCCTTACCCCTGGCGGGGCTTGTTGATTTCAAACGTAGAGCAAAGCGATCCACTCGGCGATCAGCGCCGGCTTGTCCTCGCCCTCGATCTCGAGCGTATATTCCTGGACCTGCTCCCAGACACCGGGCTTGCGCTCGACGATTTTCAGCAGCTTGAAGCGGCCGCGCACGCGCTTGCCCGAGCGGACGGGCGTCAGGAAGCGGACTTTGTTGCCGCCATAATTGACGCCCATCTTCGCACCCTCGATCTGCGGTGCGTCGGTCTTCGCGGCGAGCATCGGCATGAGCGAGAGCGACAGGAAGCCATGCGCGATCGTCCCGCCGAACGGGGTCTGCGCAGCGCGCTCGGGGTCGACATGGATGAACTGATGGTCGCCGGTCGCCTCGGCGAACTGGTCGATCATCGCCTGGGTCACTTCGACCCATTCGGACACGCGCTCGGTTCCGACGCGCTCGGCCATCTGCTGAACGGTGATCGATCCGGTCGACACGCGGCTATCCTCCCGGCCACCTTCCGGGTGGCGCAGCCCCCATCTAGGGAACCAAAGGGGACTCTCGCAAGCCTCAGCCGACCGCGAATTTGAAAATGCCGACGGACGTAGCGTCATGCTCTCGCGTAGCGCCAATGCCGATGGCGTAAAGACCGGACCCGATGTTCGAAACCTGCTGCCGGACGTGATTCTTCGGCCGCGTCAGGCTTCGTCGGGACCCTTGTCGACGCGCATGACCGGCTGGACGTCGGGATAGGGCATGATGATCCTCCCGTCCGGCGCCGCGGTGAAGCTGGTCTGTGCCGGATAGGGCAGGTTGATGCCTTCCTGGGCGAAGCGGCGCAGGATCGTCGTCGCGATCTTGTCGCGGACCTTGTGCGCCGTCGTCCAGTCACTGCCTTCAAGCTCGACCATATATTCATAGTCGAGCGTCGAGGCGCCGAAATTGGCGAAGCCGTTGCGCGTCGCCTTGGCGCCGCATTGCTCGGCGATCTCGACCAGGATCTGCGGCAGCCGGTCGAGCGTGTCGGGATCGGTCTCATAGGCGACGCCGAGCATCCAGTTGAACCGGATCAGGCGGCGGTCGCTGAGATTCTGGATCTCCTTGTCGAGCAGCTGCCGGTTGGAGATGATCCGCAGCTCGCCGGTCACCGAGCGCAACCGGGTCGACTTGAGCCCGATCTCCTCGATCGTGCCGTCGGTGCTATCATATTTGATATGCTGACCGACGCGGAAGGGGCGGTCGAAGATGATCGACAGCGCCGCGATGAGGTCGCCGAAGATGCCCTGCGCGGCGAGACCGATCGCGATGCCGCCGATGCCGAGGCCGGCGACGAGGCCGGTAACGTTCACCCCGACGTTGCTGAGCACCATCACCGTCGCGATCGCGAACAGTACAATCGACACGAGCAGGCGGATGATCCCGATCGCGCTCGCCAGTCCTTCGCCATTATAGCTTTCGGACGTGGTGCGGTGCTCGATGGCACCGAAGATCAACTCGCGCACCCAGATCGCGACCTGGAACACGGATGCAATGGTGAACAGGAAGCCGATCGTGGTCGCCACCATTACCGGCGGGTTGGCGTAACCCGACACCAGCCGCAGCGCGACCATGATGATGAAGAAGTTGCCGGTCTTCGATAGCGCCCGGCCGACGACCGAATACCAGTTCGCGACGCCCGAGCCGCGCTGGCAAAGCCGCATCGCCCAGGCGCGCACGGCATGGAGGACCACGATGATCACGGCGGCCACGCCTGCGGCGATGGCGATGTTGAGCCAGTGGGTCTCGATCCATACCAGCGAATCGTGAAACAGCCTGCCGGCCTGCGCCTGCAGGTCCGGACCCGCTGGGATTAGCGGCTTGGTGGGGGCGGTGGTGTTGGTCATGGGGATCGTCAGGCTGCCTTGGCTTGCGGCGCGGCGCCTTCCTCGAGGAAGAGGATCAGGCCGCGTTCGTAACGATTGAGGTAGCGAGTGGCGCGCGGCAGCCGCAAGTGTTCGCGAAACTCGGCCTGTGCGCCCTTGTCCTTGGCGAGATCGATCAGCCGCGGGTGGACATAGGATTTGCGCGCGATCGATGGCGTGTTGCCGAGCGCCTCGGTCACCGGCTCGAGCATGTTCTTGATGCCGAGATAGGATTTCGCCGCAGCCAGAGCGCGGAAGGCGATCACGCTCGCGCCCCAGGTGCGAAAATTCTTGGCGGTGAAGTCGTCGGCCATCGCCTCGCGGAGATAGGCGTTGACGTCGGTCGAGGTGACCGGGTGCGCCTCGCCCGCCTCGTCGATCCAGCGGAACAGGTTCTGGCCGGGCAGATCCTGGCAGCGCTTGACGAAGCTGCTGAGCGTCCGATCGGTGATCGTCATCACGCGCAGCTTGCCTGATTTGGCGCGGAACTGGAGCTTGAGCGTCTGGCCCTTCACCTTGACGTGGCGCTTGCGCAGCGTGGTGGCACCGAAACTCTTATTCTCCTGCGCATAGGCTTCGTTGCCGACGCGAATCGTGCCGAGATCGAGCAGGCGAACCACTGCGGCGACGGCCTTCTGCTTGCACAGGCCGCGCAGCTTGAGATCGGCTTCGACTCGCTCGCGCAACTTGGGCAGCTTGTGTCCGAAGCCGGCGCAGCGATCGTATTTCGCCGCCTCCTGCGCCTCGCGAAAGCCGGTGTGATAGCGGTATTGCTTGCGGCCTTTGTCGTCCCAGCCGACCGCCTGGATATGGCCGTTCGGATCGGGGCAGAACCAGGCATTGGTATAGGCCGGGGGCAGGCCGATCCTGTTCAGCCGGTCGATTTCCTCACGATCGGTGATCCGCGCGCCGTCCGGGTCCCAATAGCCCCAGCCGTGGCGAACCTTGCGCCGCGTTATTCCCGGTTCCTGGTCATCGACATAGACGATGGCGTCGAGCGTCATCGGGCCTCCTCGCTTGTCGCACTGAATGCGCGGCTGGTCGCTTCGTTCCGGAACCTGCGCCGGGGTGCAGAAGTTTGGCCCGCAACCCCCCGAGAAGAATAGGAACTCTGTCATGGCCGACTTGTCCCAGGCGCGCGTGCTGATGCTTGCCACCGATGGCTTCGAGCAATCCGAACTGTTCGAACCGCGCCAGGCGCTGATCGATGCCGGCGCGCAGGTGACGCTGGCGTCGCTCGAGCGCGATCCGATCACTGGCGAGAAAGGTGGCGAGAAGGGCGAGAGCATCACGCCTGACGCGCTGATCACCGACGTCGACAGCGCGGACTATGACGCGCTGGTGCTGCCCGGCGGGGTCGCCAATCCCGACAAGTTGCGGACGGACAAGCGCGCAGTGGAGATCGTTCGCGAGTTCGTCAGCGCCGACAAGCTCGTCGCGGCGATCTGCCACGCGCCGTGGCTGCTGATCGAGGCCGATGTCGTCGACGGCAAGCGCGCGACCAGCTGGCCGTCGGTGCGCACCGACCTCGCCAATGCGGGGGCGAGCGTGCTCGACGAGGCCGTGGTGGTTGACGGCAAGCTGATCACTAGCCGCAAGCCCGACGATATCCCCGCATTCAATCGCGCGATTATCGACTGCCTGGCGAAGGAAGTGCTCGCGGCCGCCTGAGCGACAGGCCGTTGACCCAGTGCTGCGCGGGGCGCTCTACGGCATGGTAGAGCGCCGCCGAACTGGCGAGCACGAGCAGCAGATAGAGGACGATCAACGGCCAGGCGATGGCATGCGGGTCGCCGCGCAGCGCAAGCTTGAACGCGAACCATAAGAGGAAGTGGCCGAGATAAGTCGCGTAGCTGATCTCGCCGAGATAATGGAGCGCGGGGACCTCCAGCGGGTTGCGCGGCCGGCCCGCGGTGAGCGCCAGGGCGAGCAGCAGTGCCGCGAAAGCGGCGGGTATCGCGAGCGTCTCGGGTGCCGGGCCAGCCGTCGCGACGGCAGTCAGGGCGAGCGCTATGCCTGTCGCCGCGAGCGCCGGTACGCGCCACTGGCCGCGCCAGCGCAGCCACAGCGCGGCGACCGCGGTTCCGCAGGCGAATTCGAGCACGCAGCGCAACAGCCCGAGCCGCGGGATCTGCTGGCCGAGGCCAGTGGCGCCGTGGAGCATGAAGACGGTGTGGAGTGCCATCAGCAGCATGCCGATCGCCGCGACGATCGCCGGGGTCGGCACGCGGCGCCAGTCGACCGCGAGGACCAGCAACGGGAAGAGCAGATAGGCGGCCAATTCGCACGAGATCGACCAGGCGGGATCGTTCCAGGTGAGCCCATGGGTGAAGCCCCAATTCTGCAGCAAGGCGAAATGGAGCGGGAGCTCGGCAAGCGGGAATTGCGGCGCCTCGCGTCCCGTCACGCGCAACAGCAGCGCCAGGCCGAGCGCGAAGCCGAGCATGGCCAGGTGCAGCGGCCAGATGCGCGCGACACGGCGCTGCAGGAACTTCGCGGCCGCCGCGGTGCCGCCGTCGCGCAGGCGCTCGGACCAGCTCAGCCAGATCACGAAGCCCGAGAGCAGGAAGAAGAAGTCGACCGCCAGATATCCCTTGGCGAGCACTGCCTCGGCCGCGTGCGGCAGGCCGGCGATCGATAGACGGATGTGAAACAGCACCACCAGCCACGCCGCGATGCCGCGAACCGAGGTCAGCGCCCGCAACTCGGAGTTCACGCCAGCGCCGCCCGCGATTTGCGCAGCGGCCGCCAGGCGCTTTCGGCGCGCTTGCGGCCGCAATAGGTGTCGAGTCCGATCTGCGCGCCGATCAGCATGTAGACGAAGGGCTGGAAGGCGATCGCGATGAAGGTCGCGCCGAGCAGATAGATGAAATGCGCGCTCTGCAGCGCCGAGGCGAGCGGTGCGATCCATTCCTGGCCGGGCTCGGGCTTGCGATAGCGGCGGCGGAGCACTTCCATGCGGAACAGGCCGGAGACGTTGATCAGCAACCAGATCGCCAGCCCGGGATAGCCCTGCTCGCCGAGCATCTCGAAATAGGCGCTGTGATAGGCGCGTGCCCTGTCGACTTCGAGGCTGCGGTCGACCTTGGCCGAGCCTCCGCCCTCCTGCTCGACGGCGACCTTTTCGTAGCGGATCTGGTTCTGGCGATACGCCTCGAAGCCGCCGCCCAGCGGATGCGTCGTCGCATAGTCCATCGTCCACTGCCACACGGCGAGGCGCGTCGAGGCGGAGGAATCGGCCTGATAGGTCTTGATCGTCTCCATCCGCCCGGTGAACGAGGCGGGGAGGAAGGGCACGACGACGAGGCCGAGGCAGCCGAGCGCGCCGAGATAGACGAACTTGCGCCGGGCATCGCGGATCATCAGCAGCGCAAGCAGCCCGATGCAGAGCAGGCCGGTGCGCGTCGAGGTGCCGACCGGGATCAGCAGGCAGGCGAAGATCAGCGCATAGCTGAAGCACTTCACTTTCCAATCGGGTGCGAAGATCGTGCCGTGGCGGGTGAACCACAGGATCAGCGGGACGATCGCGACCGCGACGGTCGAGATCGTCGAGCCTTCATAGAGCCCCGAATTATTGGCGACCATCAAGTTGAGCTCGCCATAGCCGCCACCCGAGCCGAGCGTCTTGATCCCGCCGACGATGATGATCGACGACGCCGAGAGGATCATGAACAGCAGCAGCGATTCGATCCGCAGCCGGGTGCGCAGGGTCAGCGGCAGGAAGGCGGCGAAGGCCAGCGTCTTCCACACCCACTCCCATTTGCCCTGCGCCTCGAGCGGGAAATCGGCGTGGAGCGTGGTGTAGAGGCAATAGCCGAGCAGCAGCACGATCAGGAACTGGCGCGGGGCCACGCGGACGTCGCGCTTGTCGTCGAACGCGAGCCAGCCGGCGACGGCGAGCGCCACCGCCATCATCGAGATCGGCACCGAATTGAGCAGGAGGTAGGTCAGCCGCTGCGGCGAGACGATGTCGATATAGGCGTAAGCGAGCACGAACAGGAACGGCCGGCGAAAGCCCGTGCCGAGCAACAGGAACAGGAAGGCGACGAAGGCGAGATCACGCACCGGGCTTGCCCCAGCGGCGCTTCTTCGGATTGGTGGGCGGATCGTTCGGGCCGGGCTCGTGATCGAGGTCGGGGCGGCGCAGCAGCATGAACGCCGCGAGCAGCATCAGCCCATGCGAGAGCCCGAGCGATAGATTGTCGATCATGTTAGCCCGCGGCGCTCCTTGTCGAAGCGATGTAGCGGGGTTCGGTTGATGGGGCGTAAACTAGGGTGCGTTCCAGGGATCGGTTTGTCCGCGAACGCCTCAATAAAGTGGCGAATTATGCTGGAAGCAGGCCTCGCATGTTGCGATACCGTCCCTGCCGAGCGGAAGATGGAGATGCGAGCAATGTCGAGATCAGCGATCAACCGCTTGTTAAAATCAGACAGAAGCCAGGATTAAACAATCGCCTGCGCGAAAGACGCGGCAGCCGAGAACCACGATAATCGTCGATACTATGAAGAAGAGCGCGCTAGAGTGCTGGAGAGGGCGTTGCAGTTGCCTCTTCCGAACGCGGCATTCACAATCGTTCATTACAATGGCCATCACAGGCGTATGGGGCCTGAACCATATTGTGAGCCCATCGACTTGACTGTGCTATCCGCAGCCAATCGGCCGGAAGAAATCGAGCTGTGGACCGCTAGAGCAATCAAGCTGCGAGAGGACGCGTATACGGTGGGCGACACCTTGCTGCGGAAAGACAGCAACTACGAAGAGACGCGAGTGGCGTTCGAATCTGCAAACCCCTGATTTCGGAAGGAAACCTATGGCGAGGCTGTGAACTATGGCTGTTTTCAAGCCAGACAATGCTTGAAGTTGCCGGGCCGATCTCCACCCAATAGCGGACGTTCAGTTCCTCGCGCCCAACGCGATTGTCAAAGGGTTCACAAGCGAGCGGCGCGCCGGCGGCGGTGATCCGAAGTTGTCAAAGTTGCGGGCTGTGCGCGGTGCGAGACGAGTGACGAGCAGTCGGCACTCAACGCCTAGCGCGCCGCCGGCCGGGCGGGCATCATATCCGACAAAGTCAAAGAGCGGGAGGTGTGACAAGGCGCCGATTAGAGAGCAGCCGAAACCCAACATTGCAAGCGCCCGGCGGGCACAGTCGGAAATGCGAGCTCCCGTCCATGCTCTTGCTTTCGCAGGAGCACAGACAGGCGCCAGGGGCTCTGGCTGCTTTGCCGCTCCGCATTCGATCAGAGCTTGCCTTCCGCCAGTAGCTCGCGAGTGCGCTTCAGGGTCGACAGTAGTGCGCTCTTATAGCCCTGTTCGCTGTCGAACTGTGCCTGCTCCGCCTGCTCCTCGGGGCCGTTGGGCTCCTTGCCGCGAAGGCCCAGATAGCAATAGAAGCGCAGGTGCAGCGCGCCGGTCGCATCCTCGTAGAGCTCGTTGATGATGGCGCCCTCGCGCGGGCCGGCGGCCTGGAAGAACGTCACCTTGGACTGCGCTTCCAGCGTGATGATCTCGCGCAGGTCGGCGCCGCCGATCGTCGCCTCGCGGACGAAATGCGTCGGGCTCTCTTCGGTGACGTCGCAGCGGGTGCACAGGCCCGGCGGGAGGAACAGGCGCGCGTCGCGTGCCTTGCGCTCCAGCCCGGCCCAGGCCTGGGCGCGCGTCAGCGGGGTTTCGCCTTCCGGATTCACCGGCACGGTTGCGGTCGAATAGATCATGATTGTCTCCTCTGAGGTCAGCAAGTTCGAGAAATCAGGCGGCGATCTCGGCGGCGAAGGCGCGATAGGAGCGCAGTGGGCGGCCGAGCAGTGTGGTGAGACGTTCGACCGCGCCGGCTTCGGGGACCATGCCGTCGCTCTGGAAGCGCTCGGCCATCAGCCGCATGTCGAATGCCATCCAGTCGGGCGAGAATTGCCGCATATTCTGTTCGAACGCGGCGGTGTCGTCGCCGGGATAGACGATCTGCCGGCCGAGGACTTCGCTCCAGGTCGCAGCAATGTCGGTGCCGGTCAGCGTGTCGGGGCCGACGAGGGTGATCCGGTCTATAGGGAGCGGCGCATCGGCCTGCTCGCGGCGGAGAAGCTCGATCGCCGCGATCTCGCCGATGTCGCGCGCGTCGATCATCGCTAGTCCCTTGCCGCCGACCGGCATAGGATAGACGCCGTAGCCGGTCACCACGTCCAGGATCGAGAGATCGTTCTGCATGAAATAGGCGGGGCGCAGGATGGTGGCGCCCATGCCCGACTGCTCGATCATGCGCTCAACCGCATACTTCACCGCGAAGTGCGGCACGTTGACGTAGAGGTCGCTGTGGATGACCGAGAGATAGACGATCCGGTCGATCCCGGCCTCGCGCGCCAGGTTGAGCGTGATCAGCGCCTGGGTGAATTCGTCGGCCGTCACTGCGTTGAGCAGGAACAGGGTCGAAACGCCGGACATCGCGGTGCGCACTGCGTCGACGTCGAACAGATCGCCCTGGACCAAGTTGACGCTGGCCGGGAGATTCGCCTTCGCGGGGTCACGGACGAGTGCGCGTACATCGGCGCCGCGAGTGACGAGCTGGTCGACGACTTGGCGGCCGATGCGGCCGGTCGCGCCGGTGATGAGGATGGTCATTGGGATCACTCCTTGGTTGAAGCCGTTTGGCAGCTCCGAAATTAGCGATCCACATTCGAACCAATAGACGCTAAATCTGGACGCATCGTCTCACAGGTGGAACGTATGGATTTGCTCGCCCTCGCCGATTTCAACCTCGTCGCGCGGCACGGCGGCTTCGGCCGCGCCGCGCGTGCCTCGGGGCGGCCCAAGGCGACCTTGTCGCGCAGGGTGGCCGAGCTCGAGGCGAGCCTGGCGCTCCGCCTGTTCGAGCGCGGCGCGCGCTTGCTCAAGCTGACCGAGGAGGGGCGAGCGCTCTACCAGCGGACAGGGGCGTTGCTCACCGAGCTCGACGAGACGGCGGCGGCGATTGCCTCGGGCGGCAGCACGCCGCGCGGGCGGTTGCGGATCAGCGCGCCCTTGCTGTTCTCGCAGGTTGCGATGGGCAAGCTCGCCGCCGGCTTCGCGACGCGCTTTCCCGAGGTCAGGCTCGACGTGACGACCGAGGACCGACCGGTCGACATGATCGAGGAGGGGTACGACCTCGTGATCCGGGTCAACCCAGACCCCGACGAGAATCTCGTCGGCCGCGCCTTTCTGCGCGATCGACTCGTCGTCGTGGCGAGTCCGGCGCTCGTCAGACCGGCGGACGGCGCCGCGGTCGCGGCGGTCGTGCGCGGCGCCGCCGACCGGGCGGCGGATTGGAAGATCCGTACCGCGAACGGAACGGCGAGCTTCGCAGTCGAGCCGATCCTCGGCCTGTCGTCGATGATCATGGTCCGCGATGCGGTTCTGGCGGGGGTCGGCGCGGCGCGGCTGCCGGTGTCGCTGGTCGGCCACGATCTGACGGCGGGCAGGCTCGCGCATTGGGGGGATGTCGACGCGCCCGAGATTGCCCTGTGGACGCTCTATCCGTCGCGCCGCCTGCTCAGCGCGCGCGTGTCGGCGTTCCTCGATTTCCTCAAATCGGCCTTCCCCACCGGAGCGCCCGAGGAACTGGCTGCGTTCATCGCAGGCTGAGCCGTCTCGGTTGACGGCATGTTAAGCGCCCGCGTGCCAGAGCGCGTGCATGCGGATCCTCCACATCCTCGATCACGGGCTGCCGCTGCACAGCGGCTACACTTTCCGGACCCGCGCTATCCTCAAGGCGCAGATGGCGCGGGGCTGGCAAGTCGCGGCGGTGACCGGGTGCCGGCACGGTGCGTTCGATGCCGACGAGGAGACGATCGACGACATCTCTTTCCATCGCACCCCTCGTGTCAGTGCTGGGCTACCGGTGATCGGCGAGCTGCGCGAGATCGCGGCGTTGGCGCGGAGGATCGAGGCGGTGGCACGCCAGTGGCGGCCCGATGTGCTGCACGCGCATTCGCCGGTGCTCGACGCGATGGCGGCGCAGCGCGTCGCCGACAAGCTCGGCCTGCCCTTGGTCTACGAGATCCGGGCGTTCTGGGAGGACGCCGCGGTCGGCAACGGCACCGGGCGCGAGGGCAGCCTGAAATATCGTGCCACGCGTGCGCTCGAGACCCGCGCGGTGCGCAAGGCGGATGCGGTCGCGGTGATTTGCGACGGACTCAAGAACGATCTCGTCGCGCGCGGGATCGATCCCGACAAGATCTTCGTCTCGCCGAACGGCGTCGATCTCGGGCTGTTCGGCGAGCCGTTGCCCCATGACGCTGCGCTGGCGGCCGAACTCGGGATCGACGGTGCCGAGACGATCGGCTTCATTGGCAGCTTCTACGATTATGAGGGCCTCGACGTGCTGATCGCGGCGATGCCCGCGTTGGTCGCGGCGCGGCCGGGCATGCATCTGGTCCTGGTCGGTGGCGGCCCGATGGAAGCGGCGCTCCGCGCGCAGGCCGAGGCCTCGCCGGTCGCGCACCGGATCCGCTTCGTCGGTCGCGTGCCGCACGAGGACGTCGAGCGCTATTACAGCGTGATCGACGTGCTGGTCTATCCGCGCAAGCACATGCGGCTGACCGATCTGGTGACGCCGCTCAAGCCGCTCGAGGCGATGGCACAGCAGCGCCTCGTCGCCGCGTCGGACGTCGGCGGGCACCGCGAGCTGATCCGCGATGGCGATACCGGCACCTTGTTCGCGCCCGACGATCCGGCGGCGCTCGCCGCGTCGGTGGCGCAGCTGTTCGACGCGCGCGACCAATGGGACGCGCGGCGTGCGCGGGGACGCGCATTCGTCGAGGAGGAGCGCAATTGGGCGGTCAACGTCGCGCGCTATCAATCTGTTTACCAGAATCTGACAGGGTCGCTTCTTATGAAGGACTCGCGGTCGCACGCCTCGGTGAACGCATGAACCTGCCGGTTGCCCCCATCGTCGCGGGCGGGCTCGGCGGCGCGGTCGCCTTGTGCGCGCTGCTGGTGCCGACGCCGCTGCTCGAGAGCCTGGTGATGGCGAGCGGGCTGCCTGCGGTGCTTCCGGCTGCCGAGCCGCCGCTGGGCTTTACCGCGCATGCTGCGCTGGCCGTGGTATTGGGCGGCGCCGCCGGGCTGCTCGGCTGGTTCGGGCTCGCCACCCTGCTGGGCGAACGCACCGTGTCGCTCGGCGAAGGCACGGCCTCCGCTGCGGGGACCGTCGTCACGCCAATCATCCGTCGCGCCGACGCGCACCCGGACGCCCCGCCGCGTCCGCCCTTGCTCGCAACGCGCGATCTCGGCAGGCCGTTCGGCGAGCCGCGGCCGCGCGTCGCGCCGATGCCTGAGCCCGAACCCGTCATAGTCGAAGCGCTCGCGCCGATCGAACCGATCGAGCAGCCTTTGCCAAAGGATTTGGATCAGCCGCTCTCGGCCTTCGATCCCGCCGCAGTGCCCGAAGTGCCGATCCCCGCGCCGGTGGTGCCGCACTCGCAGCGCCGCGCTGAGCGGCCGCCGGTCTTCGAGGAGACCGAGCGCTTCGAGACTTTCGAGCTCACGCCGCCGGTCCGGCCGATGCCGTCGCTCGTCGTCGACGATCCGGAACCCGAACCGGCTCCGCGCGAAGAGGCGATCACGCGTCCTGAAACCGATGCCACCGTCCACGCTTTGCTCGAACGGCTCGAACGCGGCATGGTGCGCAAGGCGAGCACGCCGGTCTCGCCCGTGCCTGCGCCCCGCGTCGAACGCCGCGCCCGGCCGCGCGGGATCGAGGACACGCTGGTCACGCTGCGCAACCTCGCTCAGCGGGGCTGATCAACGCTCCTCGACGGTCAGCGCTTCGACGGCGACCGTCACGGTCGGCCCGTCGCGGGTCATGCGCGTGACATTGATATCTGCCACCAGATAGCCGCGCAGCGCAAACTCGGCGTCGCATAAGCCGACAAGCCAGGCGTCGAGCATCGCGCTCGGTCCCGCAGTCAGCGTCAACATGTGCCGCGCGCCGGTGAAGGTGGCGCTCGCCCAGCGTGTCCAGTCGCTCGCGGCAACGGCGATCGGGCAACCTGCCGCCGCAGCTGCTGCGACAAGTGCGCGCTCGAGTTGCGTCGCCGCATCGGGACCGCGGCTCATGACTGCGCCTCCTGCGCGGCGAGGAACGCCTCGAGCCGCGCGGCGGTAGGCGGGCGCAGCTCGCGGCCGTTGCGCAAGTCGAAGACCAGCCGCGGATCGTTGACCGCGAGTCGGCCGAATTTGGTGGCGGGCATCTCCGTCCGCCGCAGGAACTTCTCGATCTTGCGATGCACCGACATGGCCCTTCTCCTACGCGAGTCGCTGAACTATGATCTTGTTTTGTTCTTGTTTTCCTACTTGTCTAGGAAAAATCCTATGGCTATGGAGCAATTATGGAACCGGCTGCGCAACGAGCCGCGCTGGAAGCGCTGATGGCGGAGCAGGGCGCGAGCTTTGCCGAGCTGTCGCGCGTGATCGGGCGCAACCCGGCCTATCTCCAGCAATATGTTCGCCGCGGGTCGCCGCGCGAGCTGGCGGAGCGCGACCGCGCATTGCTGGCGCGCTTCTTCGGGGTGCCCGAGGAGCGGCTGGGCGGCCGCGCGGCCGAAGGCCTGACCGAGATCGCGCGGCTCGACGTGCGCGCCTCGGCCGGGCCGGGCCGGCTGGCCGAGGATGAGGCGGCGCGGCGGCCAGGCGCACTGTCGCAGGCGCTGCTGCGCGAGCTCGGCGTGCGGCCCGCGGCGGCATCAATGATCCGCGTCGAGGGCGAGTCGATGGAGCCGACCCTGTCCGACGGCGATGAGATCCTCGTCGACCGCGATCGCCGCGAGGTGCGTGGCAAGAGCGGGATCTTCGTGATCCGGCTTGACGGCGTGCTGATGGTCAAGCGACTGCACGCGGCGGTCGGCGGCATGGAAGTGATCAGCGACAATCCCGCTTGGCCGACGCAGCTGGTGCGCGGCAACGAGATCGAAGTGATCGGTCGCGTGGCCTGGCTGGGGCGGGCTTTGGTCTAGTCGAAGCGGTTATAGTGCTTGGCGGAGACTTGCTCGATATTGGATCGCATCTTGTAGGAGAGTTGAAATGCTCGCGATCGATGGCGGCGGTTCGGTAAATGCCAGCTATGCCCGCGGACCTGCACCGGCCGGCGGCAGTCCCGACCCCAAGCAGGTCGAGCGCGACTATCAGGTACCCGACGACAAGGTGATCGACTGGAGCCCGAGCCTGTTCGGCGCGATTCCCTTGGGCGGGCTCGGCGGCACGCGGACGATCACTCAGACCGAGGGCAAGCTGCTCGACAACCTCACCCGTGATCGCGGGCTGCTCGGGCTCAACACGTTCAAGAACATCGCCGACCAGGCCTTTTCGGTGTCCGAGAAGCGCGTGCCGCCGCCGAGTTCGATTCCGGTCGAGGCGCAGCGCCAGATCGCCGCGCTGCCGCCCGAGGAACAGGCGCTGGCCGCGCGCGCTTATCCAAAGAATGACGGGCATACCGACGCCTTTCGCCACGCGTATTGGAACGCCCGGCTGACGGCCGAGTTCGGCGAGAACTGGACGAAGCAGTTCACCACGGCGCATGAAGGGCTGCCGGGCAATGGCGCAGTGCGGGAGGCGATGGACTTGTACAACAACGAAGTCGGGCGCCGGATCGCGGTGGAGAATCCCAACGCCTCGCCCGAGGAACTGGCCGATCTCGTCCAGAAGGCGCTCGACAATGGCGAGCTGATGGTGGTCGACCGCAGTGGGCATCTCGCCGCCAGCGACGATGTCGCGCGCGGGCAGCACGGCATGGCGGACCCGACGCCCGCCAACGGCGTGATCGCCACGCCCAAGGGCGATGCGAGCGCCAACGGTTCGTGAGGATGCTGCTCGGATTGGCGCTCGCGCTGGCCGGGTGCGGAGGGGGACAGATGAGCTTCGACAAGGCAGGCTGGGCGGCGGAGCGCGGCAATTATGACGGCGAGAGCCGGCGTGGCGGCATGGTGGCGCAGCTCGACGATGCTGGTATCACAGTCGGCGCGGCGCGCGAGAGCGTCCGCGCCTTGCTCGGCGAGCCCGATTCCACCGGGCCGGGGGCGGATATCTATTTCCTCGGGCGCAGCGCGACCGGGCCGAGCTTCGAGACCTATCGGATCGAATATGATGCCGCGGGCAAGGTGCGCGCGGCGCGGGTCCAGCGCAGCTAGCGCTCGGCCCCAGGAACACGCGTCCAGCCGCGCCAGGTCGGTCCGGCGCGGAAAGCGACATAGATGCCCGAGCCGGCCAGCGCGGCCATCAGCCCGACAACCAGGCTGTCAAATGCCATCAACGGCCAGATCAGCGCTTCGGGCTTGCCGAGCGCCAGCCGGTGGTCGAGCAGGTGGATCGCCTGGCTCGGCAGCATCGCCGCGAAGAATAATAGGAGCATCAAGGCTGCGGTCGGCAGATGCGTGGTGAGCCCCTGGCGCAGCGAGACCGAGCGGTCCTCGACCAGTTCGGCGACCACCCACACGGTCAGGCCTGACTGGAGCACGTTGCTGACTACCAGCACCGCCGCGCCAGGTATCGGCGGGAGCTGGGCGCCGAGCCAGGCCAGCGCCGCGCCGGCACCGAGCATCAGCGCAATGGCGAAGGCGGTGCGCAGCAGCACGCCCGGCGGGATCAGCAAGGCGCGCCGAACCGACTCGCCGAGCGCCCAGAAGCGCGCAGTGAACAGCATCGTCAGCGCGAAGCCGGCGAGCTTGGCATAGCCGAAGCCCCAGCGCAGCGGGCTGTCGGCCAGCGCATGCGCCGCCTCGCGGCTCTCGAACATGCCGATGCGGATCTCGACGACGTGCTGGAGGAATTCGGGGAGCACCGCGATCGCGACGATCAAGGGCGCCACGCGGAACATCGTGCCGCCGCGGCGATAGGTCTCGTAGATGCAGCGCGCAGTGCCGCGGATCGCGCTCCAGATCGCTCGGAAGATCCGGTGCATGCGCTGCTAGCGGACCCTGGAGCGGTCGATCAGCCACACTGCGAGCAGCAGCGCCAGCCCGACGCCGAGCCCCACGACGAAGCCGATCGACGCCTGGCCGCGGCCCGCGCCGATCACCGTGCCGATGACGAGGCTCATCGCAAGCAGGAAGCCGCCGGCCATCGGGGTACGGGAAGGAGTTTGCGCCATGCCCTCGGCTTTAGCGGGTCGCGCGGCGCTGCGCCACTGCCGCCAATCTCCACCCGGACCGATACTTCCCACCCCGGCGAAGGCCGGGGCCCAGTATCGATGAACCCGGCGGCATCCCGTCATCGCAAATCCGCGGCAACTGGGCCCCGGCCTTCGCCGGGGTGAGGCAAAGCTCGGCATATGGTTAGCGGCGCTTCACCTTGCTGAGCCGCGAAAGCTTTAGATTTCCGTGGGTAAGGCGGCGCGTCGGCCCAGTGGCCGCCCCGCCGGAGTATCCATGGAACATCTGCCCTATCTTGCCGATACGCGCGAAGTCGCCGACGCCGCCGAACTGATCAAGGCGTTCGGCGAGGATGCAGGCTCCGAGGCGGCGGCGCGCGCCGATCGCAGCCGCGACCTGGGCAACCACATCCACTTCTGCCGCTGGCGCCAGATCGAGCGGCTGGTGCTGCTGCTGTCGATTCCCCGCGCCGTGGGCACCGTCCACTGAGTCGCTGGCGGCGCCCCCGCCGGGCGCCGACCTTGTATTCTGCCGCGTAGAGCGCCATCTTGGCCGCGCTACAGTCGCATTTGAACGGTCTTTGGGCGCTTTGCGGCTCCTTTCTTCCTTCTCCTAGCCTCCGCAGCAAGAGGCCCGCCCGACCGGGGCGTGCCGATGACAGAAGGAATACCTCCATGAGCCAGCAAGGCACCGTCAAGTTCTTCAACACCGACAAGGGCTATGGCTTCATCGCCAGCGACAATGGCGGCCCGGACGCATTCGTCCACATCAGCGCGGTCGAGCGCGCCGGCCTCCAGACGCTCAACCAGAACCAGCGCGTCACCTACGACCTCGAACCCGACAAGAAGGGCAAGATGGCGGCGGTCAACCTCCAGGCCCAATAAGGTTCAAAGCGGCGCCTGCATCCTGCGGGCGCCGCTTTGTCCGATTTTGCCCATTCGGAGAGACCCATGACTGATCTAGCAGGTACGTATCGCGGCTATGCCGACCGGGCGCAGGCCGAGGCGGATGCCGCGACGCTCGAAAATGTCCGCAAGCGCAATCAGCGCGCCGCCGACGCCTGGTCGCAAATGGCCGAGCGCCAGGAGCGCACCGATCGCGGCCGGGCCGTCCGCGAGAACGCCGCTGTCGCCGCACGCGCCGAGGCGCAGGCGAACTAACCGCGAGAATGCATAGCGGCCGGTGCGGATCCCGCGCCGGCTTGCCGCGGGAGCTTATGGCGCGCCCGCGGGTTGAGGCTGTCCCTCCTGGATGTCGGCCAACTCGATGACTTTGCCCCAGATTTTGTCGGTCGCGGTACTCGCCGGCATGATGGTCCTCTTCATCTGGGGCCGCTTTCGCTACGATCTCGTCGCCGTCATGGCGCTGCTGGCAGCGCTGGCAGTGGGCATCGTCGATCCCAAGCATGCGTTCAGCGGCTTTTCGGACGACATCGTCATCATCGTCGGCTCGGCGCTGGTGCTCTCGGGCGCGGTCCAGCGCTCGGGGGTGATCGAAGGCGCGATGCTCGTGCTCCAGCGCCGGGTGCGGCGCATCCGCTCGCAATTGCTGCTGCTCTCCACCAGCGTCGGCTTCGCCTCGGCATTGGTCAAGAATATCGGCGCGCTGGCGATGATGATGCCGGTCGCGTTCCAGATGGCCAAGCGCTCGAACACTTCGCCGGCAGTGTTTCTGATGCCGATGTCGTTCGCCTCACTTCTCGGCGGCCTGATCACCCTCATCGGCACTTCGCCCAACATCATCGTCAGCCGCGTGCGCGAGGAGATGACCGGCGAACCCTTCAGGATGTTCGACTATGCGCCGGTCGGTCTGGGGCTGACCCTGATCGGGCTGCTCTTCCTGCGCTTCGCCTATCGGCTGCTCCCGCGCGACCGCCGCGCCGCGCCCACTCTGGGCGAGGCGATGGACATCCAGGATTATGTCACCGAGGCCGAGATCCCCGCCGGCTCGCCCGCGATCGACGAGACCGTCGCCGAGTTCCGCGCGCGGCACGATCATGAGGTCACCGTCACGGCGATCGTGCGCGGCGGCATTCGCAGCACCCCGTTCCCCGACAGCACCCTGAAGCCGGAGGATCTGCTGATCCTCGCCGGCGCCCCTGATGCGCTCGAGCGCGTCATCGCCGCCGACGGGCTCGAGCTCGAAGGCCAGCATCGCGGCAAGCCCGAGGGATCGGGCCGCGAGATCGGCGTGCTCGAAGCAGTGATCGGCACCGACAGTCCGCTGATCGGGCGCACCGCCGGGCGCGTCGGGCTGCACGAACGCTTCGGAGTCAATCTCATCGCAGTGTCGCGCCAGGGCGAGCGGCTGGCGACCCGGCTCGGCGATATCGAGCTGCGCGCCGGCGACGTCATCGTGCTGCAGGGGCCGCTCGAACTGCTGTTCGAGCAATTGGGCGCGCTAGGCTGTCTGCCGCTCGCCGAGCGTACCTTGCGGCTGGGCAGCGTCCGCAAGGGGCTGCTGCCGCTCGCCATCCTGGGCGTCGCGATGCTGGCGACCGCGACCGGCTATGTCCCTGTCGCCGTGGCGTTCTTCGCGGCGGCGGGACTGACGATCCTCAGCGGCGCGCTGCCGGTGCGCGAGGCATACGACCATATCGAATGGCCGATCCTGATCATGCTCGGCGCATTGATCCCGGTGAGCGACACGCTGCGCACCACCGGCACCACCGAATTGATCGGCGACTGGCTGTCGCATTTCGCCGCGACCCTGCCCCCCTGGGGTGCGGTGGCGCTGATCCTCGCCGCGGCGATGGCAGTGACGCCGTTCCTCAACAACGCCGCGACGGTGCTGGTGATGGCGCCGATCGCGGCGACCTTTGCGAGCGGGCTCGGCTATCGCCCCGAGGCGTTCCTGATGGCGACCGCGGTAGGCGCCGGCTGCGATTTCCTCACGCCGATCGGCCACCAGTGCAACACGCTGGTGATGGGGCCGGGCGGGTACCGCTTCGGCGACTATGCTCGGCTCGGCGCACCCTTGTCGCTGCTGGTGCTAGTCGTAGGTACTCCGCTCATCCTATGGGTGTGGCCGGTGCATTGAGCGGAGGCGGTATGGCACGCGTGGCGAGGATCGAGCGGACCGGCGGTCCCGAAGTAATCGACTGGATCGATGTCGACCTGCCGCCGCCCGGTCCGGGCGAAGTGCGGATGCGTAACGTCGCGGTGGGGCTCAATTTCATCGACACTTATCACCGTTCGGGGCTCTATCCGGTGCCGCTGCCCAGCGGACTCGGCCAGGAAGCCTCGGGCACGATCGAGGCGGTGGGCGAGGGCGTCAGCGACTTCGCGCCGGGCGACCGCGTGGCAACCTTCGGCCCGCCGATCGGCGCCTATGCGACCGAGCGCAATCTGCCCGCGTCCAGCCTGTTCAAGCTTCCCGATGCGGTCGATCACGAGACCGCCGCCGCGGTGCTGCTCAAGGGGCTCACCGTGGAGTTCATGGTCGAGCGCGCCGCGAAGGTCGAGCCCGGCTGGACCGTGCTGCTCCACGCTGCTGCCGGGGGCGTCGGGCAGATCCTCGTCCAGTGGCTCAAGGCGATCGGCGCGCAGGTGATCGGGACGGTGGGCAGGGAAGCGAAGGCCGAGGCCGCACGGGCGGCGGGAGCCGATCATGTCCTGCTTTCGCGCTCGGAAGACATCGCCGCGCGCGTCCGCGAGATCACGGGCGGGGAGGGCGTGCCGGTCGTGTTCGACGGAGTCGGCGCGGCGACCTGGACGGCGTCGCTCGCGGCGGCCCGGCGGCGCGGGCTGATCGTCAGCTATGGAAATGCCAGCGGACCGGTCGAGGGCGTCGCACTGGGGGCGCTCAATGCGCACGGCTCCTTGTTCGTCACGCGCCCGAAGCTGTTCGATTATTACGTCACCCCCGAAGAGCGTGCGGCCGGAGCGCAACGCTTGTTCGATATGCTCGGCACGGGATCGGTGCGTCCGGAGATCGGCCAGAGGTTTGCGCTGGAGGATGCCGCCGAGGCGCACCGGCTGCTGGAGGCAGGCGAGACGACGGGCTCGACGCTTCTGCATCCTTAAGGCTGATCCATGACAGGTAAATCGGCAGACCCAGACGCCGGTCATGATAGGATTCCCACCTAACTACTGTGTCGGAAAGGAAGAATATTCCACTTAGCCTGCGCTTCACGGTCGCTAAAAATACGCTTTGCATTTCTTAAACTTGTGGGTCGCGCCGCTTGCCTACGCTTGTTGCGCCGATTCCCCTGTGCTAATCCCGGGTTCGGGGTCGTCCTTAAAGTCCGCAAAATCCGCTCAGACGGAGGCGAACGCGTTCGCGTGGGAAAGCGCAGGTTGCCGTCGCAGCCTGCGAACAGGGATGGGATATAAAATGCGTAAGTGCAGCAAGGCGCGCCTTTTCTCGACGTGCCTGACCGGCGCCATCCTGGCAGCCGCCGCCCCGGCCTGGGCGCAGACCAGCGAAGCCCCCACCTGGAAGCCGCGCGCCGAAGTCGACGCACAGGTCGGCAAGGATATCGGCGTCTCGACCTCCCTGTTCGCGCCGGTCGCGCAGAACGACTCGGCGCTCGTCTACGTCGACGGACGCATCGGCTATGACCAGCGCTACGACCGCAACGGCTCGGCGACGATTGGCGCGCGCACGCGCGTGGGCGAGGACGTGGCCATCGGCGCCAATGTCGGCGCGGACTTCTATCGTTCGGACATCGGCTCGCGCGACCAGGCCGCGGTGTCGATGGGGCTTGAGGGCTTCACTTCGGTGTTCGACGTCCGGGTCAATTACCGGCTGCCGCTGAGCAAGACCCGGACGATCGGCTTCATCGATCCCGCCGCGGCGGGCTCGGGCGCGCTGGTTCTCGAGAACAATCGACTGATCGAGCGCTATAGCGGCTTCCGGCTCGAGGCGATCCCGCTCCAGGGGTTCAACGGTGAGGGCGGCGTGCGCCTGCCGGTCGGCGGCAATGCCAGCATCCGCGGCTCGGTCGGCGGCTTCGATTATTGGGACAAGGATGCCGACCGCAATTACCGCGGCATTCGCGGCGGGCTCGAGATGGATATCGAGGACCGCGACAGCGGTGCGCGCTTCACCTTCGGCGGCACGGTCGAGCACGACAATCGCTATGGCACCGACGCGCGCGCGACCGTGCGTCTGTCGATTCCGCTGGGCGCGCGGGCGAGTGACCGCGGCTCGGTGCCGACCGGACTCGACCGTCAGATGGGCGACCGCGTCCGCCGCGACTATGTCGCGCGCTCGGGCAGCCGCTTCACCGACCTGACCAGCAGCCGCTTCGCGATCGATGCGCGCACCGGCAATGCGTTCGGCGGCTTCTATTATGCCAATGGCACCGGCGTGGCGGGCGCCGCGGGGACGCTCGCCAGCCCGACTTCGATCGGCGACGCAGTAACGCGTGCGGGCGCCAACGGCGTCGTCGTGGCGTTGGGCAATGCCGGCACGATCGCGACCACGGGCGTGACGCTGGCAACCGACCAATATCTGGTCGGCGGCGCCAGCACGGTCGACGTGCGGCTGCGCAATGGCAGCACCACGGCATTCGCGCTCGGCGGCACCAACGGCGTGATCGTCGGCACCAATGCCGCGGGCGCGGCGGTGACGCTTGGCCAGGGCTCGGTGGTGCGCGACGTGACGGTGCGCGGCGCGGGCGTCGGCATTGCGGCCAATGGCGTCGGCGGCTTCGGCCTCGACCGCGTGACGATCGAGAATACCGGCGGCGCCGGGCTGTCGCTGACCAATACGCTCGGCGCGGTATCGCTCACCGGGCTGACGATCCGCGGCGGCGCAGGCGCGGGCGTGCTGGTCAATGGCGGCAACAGCGTCAGCCTCGCCAACTCGACGATCTCGGGCGGCGCCGGCGCAGTCGACATCAACGACGGCGGCGCGGCGCTCGCAGTGTCGCTGTCGAACCTGACGCTTTCGGCGACGGGCGGCAACGTCCTCGATGTGGACGGTTCGGGCGCGGGGACCGTCACGGTCACCGGCATGTCTGGGATCACGATCCGCGGCGGTACCGGCGAGACCGGCGGGCTCAGCGTCCGCTCGGCGACCTTCGATGCGAACACGACCACGGCGGGGATCCAGACGGTCAATGCCGGCCGGATGGAGATCGGCACCACCGGTGCGCGCGTCAACGGGCAGGGCGCCTTCTTCACCGACGTCACCGGCAGTCTGAGCTTCGCCGATCTCGACATCGCGAACAGCGGGGCCACCGGCCTGCGCGTCGTCAATTCGAAGGTCAACAACTTCACCCTCGCGACGCTCGACGGCACGATCGACACCGTCGGAGGCACCGCGGCGGACCTCGACCCGCTGGTGATCGACCTCAACTTCGCCGGGATGAGCTCGGCCGGCGCGGGCGGGCCCGGGCTGATCCTCAACGCCGTCCAGGGCGGCGGCACCGGCGGAAATGCGCTCACGGTGGGCACGCTGACGATCTCGAACAGCGGCGGCGACGGGCTGGTCCTGCTCAACTCGACCGGGCTGGTCCGGGTCAATGGCGGAACGATCGGCAATAGCGGCGGCAGCTCGGTTCGCATCGGCACGCAGGGCGTGGCGGGGAGCGGCGGCAGCGTCGGGCTGGTATTCGCGGGATCGATCACCGATCCGGCGGGTACGTCGCCGATCGTCGCGATCTTCAATGCGGGCGGCACGATCAATTTCACCGGACCGATCACCGGCAGCGGCAGCGTCGTGGTCCAGGATACGCTCGCCGGCTCGGCGATCAGCTTCGGCGCGATCACCCTGACCGGCACCGTGGGTGACGCTGTCACGCTGGGCGGACTGGCGGGCTCGACCCGCTTCAATGGGCTGCTGACCATCGCCAATCCCGGCGCCAACGGCATCGTCATCGGTAGCGTGCCCGGCGGCGTGACCTTCGGCGATGTCGACATCACCGGATTGGGCAATTTCACCGGGCTCGACGTGCGCGCCGCACAGGGCACCGTCTTGTTCAACACGCTCGACATCACCGGCAATGGCAGCAACACCGGCACCGGGATCGACGTCACCGGCTCGACCAATGCCGGCAACGTGATCATCCTGAACGGCAGCGTGATCCA
This sequence comes from Sphingomonas sp. FW306-1B-B10E, assembly GCF_058782005.1. Taxonomy (NCBI): domain Bacteria; kingdom Pseudomonadati; phylum Pseudomonadota; class Alphaproteobacteria; order Sphingomonadales; family Sphingomonadaceae; genus Sphingomonas; species Sphingomonas sp. FW306-1B-B10E. The sequence continues at coordinate 42,686 of NZ_JBYSXG010000015.1, read as the reverse complement.
GGGTGTCGAGATCGGTGTCGATCTGACCCAGGCGAACATGACCGGCCAGTTCCGCTTCGGCGACGGCGATGCCGGCGTGATGAACAGCCGCATCACCGCGAACGTGCCGATCGTCATCGACCAGATGAATGCCGGACACGGCAGCTACAATTTCGCGGACGTCATGCTGCAGGGTGACACCAGCAACCTCACCGGCGCCGGGATCAGCGCTTATTATGCGAAGGTCGGCGCGACCGGTGCGGGTACGCGCGACGATCCGGGCAGCCTCGCCGGCGCGGACGCGTCGAGCGCGCAATATATCGTGCTGCTCAACGATCCCGCGGGCGGGCAGGACGTATTCGACGCTGCAAGCGCGGGCGGATCGTTCGACCTCGCCGCCGGCCAATCGCTGGTCAGCTTCCTCAACGGCGATTTCGTCGCGGTGAGCAGTGGCGGCATGCCCGCCAATCTGGTGGTCAGCGGTCTTGGGCCGAGCGGCATCACCAACGTCTATGCCGGCTCGGGCGGGGCGGTGCTGACCACCACCAGCGCAGGATCGGCGACGGTCAACCTCGCCAGCAACAGCGTGATCGACGGTCTCGTCATCCGCAATGCCGGCGGCGATGTCGGAGTCGAGGGCAGCGGCGTGAGCAACGCCCGGATTCTCAATTCGGATATCAGCGGCGCCACCGGCGCGATCGCGATCAGTGACGGCGGGGTGGCGAGCTCGGTCCAGCTGACTCATCTGGACCTGGCGTCGGACGCGGGCACCACGCTCGTCTTGAGCGGCGCGGGGGCGGGCACGCTCACCGTGTCGGGCGCGGATATCGACATTGCCGCCACCGGCACCAGCGCGGCGCTGGCGATCGACGACGTGACGTCGGGCGGCCTCGGCTTTGGCAGCGTCGCGACCGGCGCTTCCGCGACCGGCGGGGTGTCGGTCCAGAACGTCACCGGCGGGAACCTCGCCCTTGGCAACGTCGCCATCGCCGGGACCTCGGCGGGGGCGGGGGTTTCGATCGGCGGCAGCGCCAGCACCGTCACTGCCCAGTCGATCAGTGTGAGCGGCAGCGCGGGCGACGCGGTCCAGCTGGCCAACAACAGCGGCGCGATCACCATCGGCAGCATCACCGCGAGCGGGAGCGGCGGCAACGGCGTCGCGCTCAGCGGCAACAGCGCCGTGACGATCGGCGGCCTCACGGTGAGCGGCGCGACGGTGGGGCTCGACCTCCAGAACAGCCTCGGCACCGTGACGATCGGTGCCGGCGCGATCAACGGCGTCGCCACCGGCATCGCGATCGATGGCGTCGCGGCGAGTGGCAGCGTGTCGATCGGCAATCTCGGCATCAACGGCGCTTCGGGCAGCGGCATCGTCCTCGCCGATGTCGACGGCAGCGTGACGTTCACCGGCACCACCGACATCGCCGGCGTCGGCACGTCGGGAATCGTCTTCGGCGCGGGCAGCGCGGGCTCGATCGCGTTCGGGGACGTCAACGTCACCGGGCTCGCGGCCGGCCGTACCGGCGTCGACGCGCGCGCGGCATCGGGCACGATCCGCTTCAACACGCTCGACATCAGCGGCAGCTCGACCACCGGCACGCGCGGCATCGACCTGACTGGCGCGACCTTCGGCACCAGCTTCGCCGTGACCGAAAGCAGCAGCATCACCGGCGTCGGCGTGGGCGTCGACCTGACCAATGCCGCGATCACCGGCAGCTTCCGTTATGGCGACGGCTCGAACACCGATGCCGACGGCGCTGCCTCGACGATCAATGCGGTGACGCCGATCGTCATCACCGGCGTCAATGCCGGCACCGGCGGCTATGATTTCCGCGACGTCGTGCTCACCGGCGACACCACCACGCTCAACACCTCCGCGACACTCTATTTCGTCAAGGCCGGTGCGACCGGAATCGGCACGCTCGCCGATCCGGGCAGCCTCGCCGGCGCCGAAGGCTCGAGCGCCAGCACGATCATCCTGCTCAACGATTCCGCGGGCGGCCAGGACGTGCTCGACGCCGCGGGTGCGGGCGGATCGCTCGATCTCGACGCCGGGCAGACCTTGCTCAGCTTCCTGGGCGGCGACACCTTGCTGCTGCCGGGCGGCGCGCCGACGAACATCCTGCTCTACGGCATCGCGCAGGGGCAGGTTGCCAATCCCTATGCCGGATCGGGCGCGCCGATCCTGACCACCACCATCGCGGCGGCGAACACCGTCACGCTCGGCGGCGGCAACCTGATCGACGGCGTCGTCATCCAGACCGGCGCGGCCGGCGGGGCCGGCATCTATGGCAGCGGCGTCGCCAATATCCTGATCCGCAACAGCGATATCTCGGGCGCGGGCGGCGCGATCCGCCTGCTCGACGGCGGCGCTGCGGCCGACGTGGCGCTGCGCAATTTGCGGCTCGGCGCGAGCGGCGGCAACATCCTTCAGCTCGACGGCAGCGGCGCCGGCACGCTGACGGTGACTGCGCTGGACGGGCTCACCCTCACCGGCGGCAATGGCGAGACCGGCGGCCTGATCGCCACCGACGTGCTGTTCGACGCCGACCTCGCGACCGCCGGCACGCAGGCGGTCGTCGGCGCGGTCACCGCGGGTGCCGCGGGCGCGCGGGTCGACGGCATCGGGTTCAGCGTCACGGGCGACGGCAATCTCGACCTCACCAGCCTGAATGTGATCAACACCAACGACGTCGGCGTCGAGCTGATCGGCAACGGCGCACTGACCGCGGTCGTTCGCGGCGGATCGATCGATACGCTCGGCAACGACGCGCTGTCGGGGCAGAATGCCGCGCTCGCGCTCACTTTCGACAGCATCACCGCCACCGATGGCGGGGTCTTCATGGTTGCCAACACCGCCGCCGGCGCCGCTCCGGTGCTCAATGTCGCTAGTCTCAGCCTCACCAACGGCGGGCTGATCCTGTCGGGCACCGGCGATTATGTCTTCGCGAATGCGGCGATCACGCACAATGTCGGCGTCGCCGTGCTGCTCGGCGGGGCGGTCAATCTGGACTATGCCGGCGACATCACCAGCGTCGCCGGGGCGAGCGCCACCGTGGCGACGACCGGGCCCGGGCACGTTGGCACCGCCGCCTTCCATGACGGCACGATCGACGTCACCGGCGGCGACGGCTTCCAGTTCATCGACGCCGACGGCAATTACACTTTCGCCGGCACGACGACGCTCCACGGCGGCAATGCCGGGATCAACATCGCGAACGGCTCGTCGGGAACCTTCCTCTTCGGCACCGGCACCAGCGTCACCGACGGCGCGGTCGCCAATTTCGTGCTGCAGAATTCGGACGCCAACGTCACCTATCTCGGCAGCCTCAGCCAGGGCCTGAACACCGACAATCTCGTCGTGAGCGGCCAGACCGGCGGCGTGCTCGACTTCTCGCAGGCGATCGTGAGTGCCAGCGCGGGCACTGGGCTGCTGTTCATCGATGCCGACGGCACCACCACCCTGGGCGACGTCCAGCTCTCGGGCGGCGCGGGCATCGCGATCGGAGCGGGCTCGGCAGGCACGATCGGCTTCGGCAATGTCGACATCACCGGGCTCGGCGCCAACCAGACCGCAGTCGACCTGACCGGCGCGACCGGCAACGTCACCTTCCGGACGCTCGACATCACCGGCATCTCGACCACCGGCAGCACGGGCATCGACCTCAGCGGCTCGACCACCGCCGCGAATATCATCATCAGCGAGAGCAGCAACATCACCGGCGTCGGCGTGGGCGTCGACCTCACCAATGCCGCGATCACCGGGAGCTTCCGCTTCGGCGACGGATCGAACACGGACGCCGACGGTGCCGCCTCGACGATCAGCGCGACGACTCCGCTGGTCATTACCGGTCTCAATTCGGGTTCGGGCACCTACGACTTTGCCGACGTCAATCTCGCCGGCGACGTCAGCGGCCTGCAGAGCAACCGCACCTTGTACTGGGTCCAGGCAGGCGCGAGCGGCGCGGGCACGCGCAGCGATCCCGGCAGCCTCGCCGGCGCCGAGGCGTCGGGGGCCGACGTCATCATCCTGCTCGACACGCAAGGCGTCGGCCAGGACGTGATCGACGCGGCCTCGGCGGGCGGCTCGTTCGACCTCGCGGCCAATCAGAGCCTGCTCGGCTTCGGCAACGGCGACACGCTGAACGTCGGCGGCGGCGCGCCTTCCAACCTGCGGCTGTTCGGCATCGCCGCCGGTTCGGTGACCAATCCCTATGCGGGCTCGGGCGCGGCGCTGCTGACCACCAGCCAGGCGGGCGCGACCACGGTCAACCTTGCCTCGGGTGTGCTGATCGACGGCGTCGAGATCGGCAATCTCGATTGGCGCGGCGTCTTTGGCGCCGGAATCGTCGGCGCGACGATCCGCAACAGCGTGATCCATGGCGGCGTCAACGCGATCCGGATCGTCGACAACGGCGTCAACGCCGACGTCGCGCTCAGCAACCTCATCCTTTCGAGCGACACCGGCGACGTGCTGGCGCTGCTGCGCACCGGTGCCGGCCAGCTGACCGTTACGCAGCTCGCCAACATCACCATCGAAGGCGGCAATAGCGGCGCCGGCCTGTCCAGCCTCGAGACGAACTTCGACGCCGATCTGGCCGCGGCCGGCATCCAGGCCGTCACCGCCACGGTGAACATCGGCAGCGCGGGCAACCGCGTGGGCGGGGCCGGGCTCGTGATCGAGGATGTTACCGGGGCGCTCAACCTCACCACCAACGTGTACAATAGCGATGGCGTCGGCCTGCTCGCGCGCGGCGGGGCGGGTGGCTTCACGCTGACGATCGCCGGGGGCAATATCGACACCGGCCTGGTGAGCACCACGGGCTCGGCCTTGTACCTCTCCGATCTATCGGCCGACATCCAGCTGGCCAGCATCACCTATGCCGGCCCCTCTTCGGGAGTAACCGCGTTCAACGTCACCGGGATTGGCGCCGGCGGACGTGCGCTCGACGTCGGCGTGCTGACCGTCGCCGGCGGCGCCGACCGCGGCATCTTCCTCGACGGCACGACCAGCGGCAATTTCAGCTTCGGTGCGGGATCGTCGATCGTCGGGACGATCGGGGCAGGAATCGCGCTGGCCAATAGCGGCGCGGGCAGCTTCAGCTATCTCGGCAACGTCACCGGGGTAACGGCGGGCGCGTTGGTGTCGGTGACCAGCGGCCATGTCGGTACCGCTACCTTCGGCGGTACGCTGAACGCCACCGGCGGCACCGGACTGCAGTTCGACAACGCCGATGGCACGTACAACTTCACCGGGACGACGACGCTGAACGGCGGCGATGCGGGAATCGACGTGGTCAACGGGTCGGGCGGCACCTTCTCGTTCGGCACCGGCACGTCGATCACCAGCCCGAGCGGCACCGGCATCAATGTTCAGAACTCAACTGCGAGCATCACCTATTCGGGCAATCTGACCTATGCCACGGCGGGGCAGTTCGCGGTCCAGGTCGCCGGGCATTCGGGCGGGACGATCGTCTTCCAGACGGGCACGATCAACGCGACCAATGGCAGCGGCGTGCGCTTCGACAATGCCGACGGCACCTATGCGTTCACCGGCACGACCACGCTCTCGGGCACGGCGGCGGGCTTCGATATCGACAACGGATCGAGCGGCACCTTCAATTTCGGATCGGGCACCAGCATCAATGCAACGGCGTTGGGTCTCGGGCTGACCAACTCGACAGCGAACGTGACCTTCGCCGGAACGCTGACCTCGAACGCCGGCTATGCCGTTGCCGTGTCGGGGGCTGACCAGAGCACGCTCGATATCAGCGGGGCGACGCTCAACGTCACCAGTCTCGGCCTCAATTTCAACGACGCCGACGGCAGCTACACCTTCGGCTCGTTCGCGCTCTCCAACGGCGCCGGGATCATCGTGGCAAACGATAGCGATGGCAGCCTGACCTTCGGCGACGTCGATATCAGCGGGACCGGCGCGGGCCAGAGCGCGGTCAACCTGATTGGCGCGATGGGCGACATCACCTTCGCGACGCTCGACATCACCGGGGCCTCGACGACCAACAGCCGCGGCATCAACCTGAACGGCAACACCGGGACCGGCGACATCGTCGTCACCAACAGCAGCACGATCAGCGGCGTCGGCATCGGCGTCGACCTGAGCAACGCCAACCGCACCGGGCTCTTCCAATATGGCGACGGCGAGCGCGCGGTCGACGTCGCATCAACGATCACTGCGACGACGCCGGTCGTCATCACCGGGCTCAATGCGGGCGCGGGCACGTATAATTTCGCCGACGTCAATCTGGTCGGCGACACCAGCGGGCTCTCGACCTCGGCGACGGTCTATTACGTCCTCGCCGGCGCGACCGGCACCGGCACGCTCGGCGATCCGGGCAGCCTCGCCGGCGCCGAGGCGGCCACCGCCGACTATATCATCCTGCTCAACGATCCGAACGGCGGGCAGGACGTGCTCGACGCGCTCGGCAGCAACGGCAATGACAGCCTGGTCCTCGATGCCGGCCAGGCGCTGCGCAGCTTCCGCGACGGCAACACGATCGTGCTGCCGGGCGGTGCTCCCGCCAACGTCATCCTCACCGGGGTGATGACCGGGCAGGTGCAGAACCCGTATGGCGTAGTGGGCGATACCGCGACCGACCGTGCGCCGATCCTGACCACGACGGGCGCGGCGGCGAGCCTGGTCCTCGCCAACAATGCCACGGTCGATGGCGTGTTCGTCCAGAGCGTGAGCGGGCAGGCCGCGGTGGAGGGCACCGGCGTCTCGGGCGTGACCTTGTCCAATTCGACCTTCTTCGGGCCCGGCGTGGCGCTGCGGCTGAGCGACGGCGCAGCCTCGGCCTCGGCGACGCTGACCAATCTCACCCTATCGGCGAGCGGCGCGAACCCCGCCGTGGTGCTCAGCGGTGCGGGCGCGGGCTCGCTGACCTTGAGCGGATCGGGCAACAGCGTGTCGCAGAGCGGCACGGGCGCATTGTTGACGATGAACGACGTGCTCATCGGCAGCAGCAACCTCGGTTTCACCAGCGTGGCTTCGACCGCCACTGGAGGCGGGGTCGATCTCGGCTCCATCAGCGGATTCGGAGCGCTCAATTTCGGCAGCATCAGCGTCGCCGGCGCGACCGGAAACGGCGTTTCGCTTCACGATTCGAGCACCTTCGTCAATCTCGGCAACGTCACGGTGTCCGGCGCGGCGGGAACCGGCATCGCGTTGACCTCTAATAGCCGCGCGATCACGATCGGCACGATCGACGTGAGCGCCAGCGCCACCGGCCTTTCTGCCAGCGGCCTCACCAGCACACTCGTCGTCGACGGCGGTACGATCGCCGGCGCAACCGTTGCCGGCATCCTGATCGGCGCGGGCAACACCGTGCTGCTCAACTTCGGCAATATCGACATCACCGGTCTGCAGACCGGCGCCCGCGGCGTGGATGCGCGGCTGACCGGCGGCGGCAACGTCCTCTTCCAGACGCTCGACATTTCGGGCGCCTCGGCCACCGGCACGCGCGGAATCGATCTCACCGGCAACGCCAACGGTGGTGCCTTCACCGTCAATGAAAGCAGCGCGATCACCGGGGTCGGCATCGGCGTCGACCTCACCAATGCGAACCGTAGCGGCTCCTTCCGGTACGGCGACGGCTCGAACGGCGACGCAGACCTCGCGGCCTCGGCGATCAATGCGTCGACACCGATCGTCATCACCGGGCTCAACGGCGGCAGCGGCACCTATGACTTCCGCGACGTCACCCTGACCGGTGATATCAGCAACCTTCAGGCCAGCGCCTTCTTCGTCCGCCAGGGTGCGAGCGGGGTGGGCAGCGCCAACAACCCCGGCAGCCTTGCCGCCGCCGCGGCGTCCGGCGCCAGCTACATTGTTCTGGTCAACAACAATTTCGGCGGCAGCCCCGAGACGATCACCGGCCCGCTGACGCTTGCCGATGGCCAGACGCTGCTCGCCTTCCGCGACGTCAATTCGTTCAACGTCGCCGGCGGCGCGCCGGCCAATGTCTTCCTCTTCAACGTCACCACCGGAACGATCACCAATCCGTTCATCGGATCGGGCGCACCGATCCTGACCTCTACCGATGTCATCGGCACGGTGCGACTCGGCGGCAACAATGTGATCGACGGCGCGATCATCGCCAACACCGGGACCGGCGCGGGCGTCTATGCCAACGGCGCGGCAGGCACCTTCGCGATCCGCAACAGCACGATCTCGGGCGGCAGCGGCGCGATCAACATGCTGTCCGGCGCGGCGACGTTGAACCTTGCCTTGCAGAATCTCGCGCTGCGTAACGGCGGCGGTGCGGCCGGGCCGTTGCTCAACCTCAACGGTACCGGCGGCACCTTCACCGTCACCGGCATGTCCGGCCTGACGATCGACACGAGCGGCGGCGAGAATGGCGGGCTGATCTTCAATACCGTTACCTTCGACAGCAACCTCGCCACCGCCGGCATCCAGGCGGTCAATGCCGGCGCGATCACTATCGGTACCACTGCTGCGCGTCTCCAGGGCGATGCGCTTAGCCTCACCAACGTCCTGGGTTCACTGGCTTTCACCGATCTCAACATCGCCAACGACGGCGGCACCGGGGTACGGGTCGCAAATCCGAAGGGGAGCCAGTTCGAGCTGACCGTCCCTCTCGGCAACAGCAACATTGATACGACCAACGGCACCCCGATCGACATCGATCCAGTGACCGTGGACATGACGTGGACGAGCATCACCGGCAGCGGCGGCGCCTATGGCCTGCTGCTCGATCAGGTTCAGGGTAACTTCACGGTCACCGGCGCGGTGAACATCACCGGCGCGACCGTCGCCGGCATCGCAATCCGGAACAACACCGGGCCGCTCACGGCGAACTTCAACGGCGCGGTGACGATCAACAACACGACCGGCGCCGGCCTTTCGCTGACCAACAACGGCGGCGCGACGGTCGCCTTCTCAGGTGCCGGCACCGGCGTCGACATCGTCACTACCAGCGGCGCCGGTCTCGTCGCCTCGGGCGGCGGCACGATCAGCTTCGCGGGCAGCGGCAACACCATCCAGACCGCGACTGGCCAAGTGCTGAGCCTCGTCAACCTGGGCGCGGCGGCGGGCGGCATCGCCTTTGCCTCGCTGACCAGCACTGGGACCGTTGCCGGCGCTACGGCGATCAATATCAACAATCTCGATGGCGGCGCCTTCAACGGCGGTATCGTCTCGATCGCGGGAACCAGCGGCGCGGCAAGCGACGGCATCTTCCTTGGCGGCGGCTCGAGCTCGGCGGTGAGCTTCGGCACGACCACGATCGCGGGCACCGGCGACGAGGGTATCGAGATCAGCGGTGCGGGCAACAGCGCGATCAGCTTCTCGAGCGTCACGATCGACAATACTGCCGGCGACGGCGTCTTCATTTCCGGCTCCAATGGCAACGTGACGATCAGCGGCGGCGCGATCGGTGCGACCAACGATCCTAGCGGCGTCGGCGTCAACGTCAGCGGCGGCGCCGGTGGCACGATCGCGATCGGCGCCAGCATCGCCAAGACGACCGCGGGGCGCACCGTCCAGGTCGACGGTCGCACCAGCGGCAGCGTGACCTTCTCTGGAAATCTGGCGGCGTCGGGCGCGGCGGGCGGGCTCTACGTCGCCAACAACAGCGGCAGCGCGAACGTCACCTTTTCGGGCGCGTCCAAGTCGATCAACGTCACCGGACTGACCGCCATCGACCTGCTCGCCAATAGCGGCGCGACGGTCGATTTCACCAATGGCGGCCTTGTGATCGCCAGCACCGCAACCGGGCTCAACGCGCTCGGCGGCGGCACGTTCAGCATCACCGGAGCCGGCAACACGATCAGCAGCGGCGGCGGTAATCCGCTAGTGCTGAATGGCGTGGCCGTCGCGGCCGGCGGGATCAATTTCGCCAGCATCTCCACCAGCGCAACGACCAGCGGCATCGCGCTTACCGGCACAGGCGGCGGCGCGATCGCGCTAGGCACGGTGAATCTGCAGGGAGTCTCCTCGCGCGGCATCGATATCAGCGGCGCGTTCGGCTCCGCGCTGACGATCACCGATCTCGACATCGGCCTGACCAATCCGGGCGCCGTAGCGTTCGACTTCAACGGCGCCGCGCTCTCGGCATCGATCACTGTGGGTGACTTCGACGTCACCAATTCGGCAGCACCGGGCACCAGCGTCGGCGTGGATTTGCGCGGCGTCACCGGCGGCCAGACCGTCCGGCTTGGCGACACCGCCGCCGCGGGCGCCGCCGCGAGCATCGCGGGCGTCGCTACCGGGGTCTGGCTCGACGCTGGGACCAACGCCGCCTTCACCTATGGCGATGGCGAGGCGGCGACCGACGGCACTTCGACGATCTCGGCGGTCACGGCGATCAATGCCTCCGCGGCGCCCACTGCCGGTACTTACGACTTCCGCGACGTGACGTTCACGGCGAGCCCGGGCCTCGGCTTCGGCGTCGGCCGCACGTTGTTCGTCGATTCGGACGGCAGCGTCGGCGGCGGCAACGGGTCGGGCGGTGACGGCGCCAACCCGATGACGCTCGCCGCGGCCGAGCTGGCGCTCGCCGCCACCGACGTGATTGTGTTGGTGAACAACGGGGCCGCGATCAGCACCGCGGGCTCGAACGCCGACAACACGCTCAACCTGCTCTCCAACACGCAGGTACGTGGCTTTGGCCAGGGGCCGCTGGTGCTCACGCTGAGCGTCCCCTCGACGATCCAGCTGTCGAGCAGCACGATCAACGTCACCGATCCGACCGGCAACGGCGCGGCGACGCTCACCTCCGCCGCCGGCGCCGACGTCATCACGCTGGGTGCTAGCGGCAACCGCATCTCGGGCTTCATACTCGATGGCGCACCCGGGAGCGCGCTGCGCGGGATCGTCGACAATGGCGGCGCCACGGGGACCGTCGTCAACTTCATGACGATCCGCAATTTCAACGCGGTCGGCGGCTATGGCATCGAGATCACCCCCTCGACCAACAGCGTGATCGACAATGTCAGCTTCTCCGGCAACACCAACGACATCTTCCTCAACGCCGCCGGCAGCACGATCAGCAACGTCACTGCAACAGGTGCGACCGGCACCTCGATCACGCTGAACAATGCCACCGGCACAACGTCGCTGACCAATGTCAACATCAGCGGAGCTGCGACCGGACTTTCGTTCACCACCGCCGCCGGCACGATCGTCGCGACCAATGTCGACATTGCCGGAGCGGGAACCTCCTCGCTTACGGTGAGCGGCGGGACTGCCAGCTTCACCTTCGACGCGGCCAGCTCGATCGTCCAGGCCGCGGGCGGCGTGGCGGTGAACTTCACCGGCAATCACACCACGGGCACCTTCGGCTTTGCCGGGCTGATCAATGCGACCAGCGGCACCGGGCTGCAGTTCGACAATGCCGACGGCACCTATAATTTCACCGGCACGACCACGCTCAACGGCGACAATGCCGGGATCGATATCGTCAACGGCGCGACCGGCACCTTCGCGTTCGGCTCCGGAACGACGCTGACCCACAACAATGCGGGCAACGCCTTCTCGTTGCTCAGCAGCGCGACCGTGACCTTCGATGGCACGATCACCGACAATAACGGCATCGCGGTCGAGATCGACGGGCACGACGCCGGCACCGCCACGTTCAACGGCGCGATCAGCAGCAGCATCGCCAACGGGGCCACCGTGATCTCGGTCGCGAACAGCAATGCCGGTACGATCACGTTCAATGGCCAGATGGCCATCCAGAGCACAGGGACGGTAGTCAGCCTGCTGGCCAACGACGGCGGCACGATCACCTTCAACGCGGGCGGCACCGGGCTCGACATCGTCAGCACCACCGGCACCGGCATGACGATCAGCGGCGGCGGCACCGTCAACGTGCTCGGCAGCGGCAATTCGATTGCGACGAGCAGCGGTACTCTCCTGAGCGTCACTAATACCGGCGCGACGACGACCACCGCCAACCTGGCATTCGCCTCGCTGACCAACACCGGCGGCACCAACGGCATCTTCGTCCAGCGTACCGCTGGCACCTTGGGCGGCACGGTGGCGATCAGCGGGGGCGCGATCACTGCGACCACCCGCGGCGTTGCGATGAGCGGTGACGCGCTCAACCTGAGCTATGGCGGCACGATCACTACCAGTGGCGGCGCGGCACGTTCGTTCGAAGCGAGCAGCCGCACCGGCGGCACCGTGGCGCTGTCGGGTAACGTGACCGATACCAGCCTGGGCATCAACATTGCCAACAACGTGGGCGGCACGATTGGTTTCACCGGCCAGTCGATCAGCCTGAGCACGGGCACCAGCAATGCGCTGACCCTCCTCAACAACGTAGGTACTACGGTCAACTTCGCCTCCGCCGCAGGGGGCAACGGCCTCGACATCGTCACCAGCTCGGGCATCGGCATGAGCGCGAGCGGAGGCGGGACGCTGACGATCAGCGGCAGCGGCAATAGCATCCAGACCGCCACCGGCCAGATCCTCTCGCTCTTCGGCGTGAGCGCGGGCGCGGCGGGCATCAGCTTCGGCAGCCTGCAGAGCACCGGTACGATCACTGGGATCGCCGTCAATTTCAGCGATTTCGACAGCATCGGCGGCGGCGGCTTCAGCGGCGGCACCACCAGCATCGCTGGCACGACGGCGGGCGACGGTATCTTCATCGGCAACGGCTCGAGTGCCAATATCAGCTTCGGAGCGACCACGATCGGTACCACCGCGGGCACGATCGGCGGCGACGGGATAGAGGTCAACGGAACGGGCAACGGCTCCGTCACCTTTTCGAGCGTCGACATCGACGGGACGACTGCGCACGGCGTCAACATTACCGGCGCTGCCGGGGCGACCGGCTCGGTCTCGATCAACGGCGGCACGATCGGCGCCACGGCAGGCCCCGCTGGCGATGGCGTCAATCTCACGGGCGGCGGAACCAACGTCACGATCGCGGCGGCGATCACCAAGACTAATGGCGGCAATATCGTGGAGGTGAGCAACCGGGCCGCCGGCACTGCTGTCTTCTCGGGGAACCTTTCGGCCACCGGCGGTGTCGCCAATGGCATCCTGCTGAGCAACAACACTTTCGGTAGCATCACTTTCTCGGGCGCGAGCAAGGTGATCAGCACCGGCACGAACAACGCAATTCAGTTCGACAACAGCACTAGCTTTGGTAGCGCGACCGTGTCGTTCACCGGCGGCGGGCTCGCCGTCACCACCAGCAGTGGCCGTGGCATCACCGCGACGTCGTCGAGCGCAGGCGGGGGAACGCTGGCGATCACCGGAACGGGCAACACGATCACGTCGGCCGGCGGGGTCGCGCTCAATCTGGTCAACACGAATATCGCCGCCAGCGGGCTCAACTTCCAGTCGGTCTCGGCGAATGGCGGCGCGCGCGGCATCGTGCTCAACGCCACCGGCGGGGCGGGCGGCCTGACGATCACCGGCACCGGCACTACCGACGGATCGGGCGGCACCATCCAGAATATCGGCACGCGCGGCCTGGAACTGATCGATACTGATTTCATCAGCATCAGCAATCTGAACCTCACCAACGCCAACAATGCGGCGGATACCGCCGGCAGCGATACCGACGTGAGTGGAGCGAACGGTGCAATCTATCTGAACAATGTTAACACCGCGGTGTTCAACAACATCAACATCACGGGAACGACGCTCGACAACGGCATCACCGGCACCACCGTATCCGACTTCCAGCTCAACAACAGCTTTATCGCCAACGCTGGAAACGGGGCCAACGAAAGCGGAATTGAGTTCATAAATTTGTCGGGTACCTCCTCCCTCACCAATACCGAGATCGCATTCTCGAGCACCAACAGTCTCGATATCCGTAACACCGATGTGAGCCTGAATAATCTGACGCTCAACAACGTTGTCTTCCGCGACTCTCAGACCATCGGAGGCCAAGGTGGGCTCCGATTCCAGAGCTTCAGCAACGCGTCGACGCCTACGACCAATATCGATATCGTAGACAGTGATTTCTTACGTCTGGGTGGGGCGATTTCGGTTATCGGCAGAAACAGTTCGGTAATTAGCACAGACATTACCAATAGCGTTATCGATGCCGGCACTGGTGCAGGAATCGGTATGGTTATTAATGGTCGCGAAACTGCGAGCATGCAGTTCAACGTTATCGGGAACCCTACGATACGCGCGGCTGGTGGTATTGCGGTCAACATTGTGGCTCAGGATAGCGCAAATCTAATGGGTCGAGTGGTGAACAACGCCAGCATCTCGAACTACAATAATCAGGATACATCTGTCAGTGGCGCCTATGGCAGCAATGTGCATGCTGCTGCGGAGGGCAGCTCGCATCTGACAATTGCTGTAACCGGCAATGCGATGTCGCAAGGCGTCGGCAACAACGACTCGTCTGTCGACGTGGCCGCCTCCCTGGGAAGTGCCCGTCTCGATCTGACGATGACGGGCAACACCATCAGCGTAGTCGATCCGCAGACATTGGCTGCGATTAATTTGACGAGCGGCTCGTCGTCCGCCGCGGTTACCGAGACCAACCAGATCTACGCCAATATCGCCAATAACAATGTGACTGTCGCTGGCTCCGCTAACCTGCTGCGCCTGCGCGTGTCCGAACTTAACAATACGCATGACCCGCGGATCTTCCTGCAGGGCTTTGTCGAGGGCGGCAGCGGACTCGACGACGATGCGGTCGCGACGTGGAATGCCAATGGCAATACGGCGACGGCGAGCACCGCAAACATCGCAGTCAGCCTGTCAGGCACGGCGACGGCGCCGAGCGCGGGCACCGCGCAGACGCCCAGCAACCCGCTGCCTTAACGGCGGCGGGAAGGGTGGCGCGGCGCTTTGATCCCGTTCCCCCGGCGAAGGCCGGGGCCCAGGTTCGACGAAGCCGGTGAGTATGCAACGCCCTCTCGGACCACATCGCGACTGCTCCCCGGCCTTCGCTGGGGAGCAGCCCACTTCAATCCGACCGTATCGGGTCAGCCCGTAAGCGGGACTATTTGGGTTTTGCCGGTGCCGGCGCCGGCGGCTTGGGCGCCGCAGGGAGCGGGCCCTTGTCGAGCGCGACGAGGCCCGCCGGAAAATCCCGGAGGGTCACCGGTACCACGATCCGCTGGCCGTTTCCGGCGGTGAAGCCAATCTTGAGCGTCTTCCCGCCGCGCAGTGCGCTGAGCAACGCCGCATCGACCGCAACCCCGGTATAGGCGCCGTTCTGGTCGCTGGTCTGCACCGCCAGCGGCTTCTCGGCCGCCTCGTCGACCTGAAGGCTGATGCCGGCAGGAAACAGCACCCCATGCGGCAGCGCGACGGTCATATTGTGCCCGGCCTGCGGCGTGCGCTGGAGGATCACGGTCAGCAGCCGCTGCTTCTGCTCGCCGGCCAGCAGGTTCTGCACAAGGCTGCACGGCTGGTTCACCGCCGGGGCGGGCGCCGGAGCAGGGCTGGCGGCGGCAGCGGGTGGACAGATCAGCTGCCATGCCGGGCCGGCGGCTTGCGCGGGTGCCGCGGCAGGCGCCTGCGCGGTCTGCGCCGGCTGCCCGGCTTGCAACGCCAGCCAATGCGCACTCGCTGCCAGCAATGCCGCGATCTCGTTCATGTCATTCTCCCGTGCGCGCAGCCTAGCCGCGACGCGTTCCCGGTCAACGCCGAACTGGCCATTGCGCCGGCGCCGCATGCGCGTGCCTTTTCCGACGGGGACCTCGAGGCGGTCTTGGAGCCGCTCTCGTGGAATGTTTTCGTCACCCGAAGCGCGCGATCGACCAGTTGTACCCGGCCCCTTCGCAGCGCTAGGATCGAGCGATGGTTGCAAAGGTCAAGACCGCCAAACCGCTGAATGTCCGGGCGCGGCGCAAGTCGCTGCGTCTCCACGGCACGATCGCCCGCGATCTCGGCATCCTGATCGTCTCGGGGCGCTACAAGCCCGGGGAGGTCCTCAACAACGAAGTCGCGGCGAGCGACCGGCTCCACGTTTCGCGCACTGCCTATCGCGAGGCGCTACGCATCCTCGCCGCCAAGGGCCTGGTCGAGAGCCGCCCGCGCACCGGAACGCGAGTCAGCGACCGCGAGAAATGGCATCTGCTCGATCCCGACGTGCTGTCGTGGATCTTCGAGTTCGAGCCCGACGACGAACTGCTCTACAGCCTGTTCGAGCTGCGCAAGATCTTCGAGCCCGAGGCCGCGGCGCTCGCCGCCGAGCGCCGCTCGGACGGGCAGCTCAAGCGCATGGCCGAGGCGCTCGAGGGAATGGCCAGGCACACCCTGGCGGTGGAGGAGGGGCGGGTGGCCGACCAGGACTTCCACGCCGCCTTGCTCGAGGCCTCGGCCAATCCGTTCATCACGTCGCTGACAACCAGCGTCAGCGCGGCGGTGGCGTGGACCACGATCTTCAAGCAGCGCAACAGCCCGCTGCGCCGCGATCCGATCCCCGATCACCAGCGCGTGTTCGATGCGATCGCCGCGGGCGATCCTGAAGGCGCGCATGCGGCGATGGCGCATCTCGTGGACATGGCGTTCCTGGATACGACGCGCAGCAAAGGGCCGAAGCTCCGTCAGCCCAAGGGCACGCGCGGCGAGGTTGTGGCAGGCTAGATTGGATCAGCTGTTCCCCGGCGAACGCCGGGGTCCAGTTGCCATGTCTTTCTAGGGGCGGTCCCCCTCGCCGGTTCGTCGAACCTGGGCCCCGGCTTTCGCCGGGGAACAGATCCCAAATCGCTTACTTCACCGGCGCGTCGGCAACCGCGTTGGTCACCTTGCAGCCCCACAATGCGTAGAACAGCACGTAGAGCGCGCAGGCCGCGGTGACCAGGAAGCCCCAGTGCAGTCCATAGGTGTCGCCGATCTTGCCCTGGAACGCGGCGAGCGCGCCGCCGGCGATCGACATGATCAGCAGCCCCGACCCCTCTTCGGTCAGCGGCCCGAGCCCGCGGATCGCCAGTGCGAAGATCGCGGGGAACATGATCGACAGGCCAAGCCCGACCACGATCAGCCCGTACATCGCCGCCGGCCCGGTCGCGAACACCGCGGTCAGCGAGCCTGCGATCGCGATCAGCGCGAACACCGCCAGCACGCGCTCGGGCGCGATCCGCTGCATCAGCGCGGCGCCAGCGAAGCGGCCGACCATCATCCCGCCCCAGAACAAGGTGAGGTAGGTCGCGGCATTCTCCTGGGTCAAATTGGCGACGTCGGGCTGCGAGGCGAAGTTGATGAAATAGCTGCCCACCCCGATCTCGGCGAGCACGCAGAGCGCGATGCCGACGCAGCCGAGGATCAAATTGCGGTGGTTGAACAGCGAGAGGCCGCGGCGCGCCTCGGCCGAGACGCGGCTGGTCGCCGATCCCAGCGCGGGAAGCTTGGCGCGCGCGATCATCACGGCGAGCACCGCCAGCACGACCGCGACGATGAAATAGGGCAATTCGGTCGCCTGCGCGTCGGCCAGACGCTGCTCGGGGGTGAGCACCGTGCCGTGCGCGGTGGTGCCGGCGGTGGTGCGGGCCAGGATCAGATATTTGCCGAACAGGATCGCCAGCACGTCGCCGGTGGTGTTGAACGCCTGCACCAGAGTGAGGCGCCGCTCGGCGCTCTCGGGCGGGCCGATCACCGCGACATAGGGGTTCGCCGCGACCTGGAGCAGCGCGATGCCGCACGAGACGACGAACAGCGACGCGACGGTCACTTCGTACGAGACGAGCCAGGCGGCGAGGATCATGCCGAGCGAGCCGAGCGTCATGACCGAGAGCCCGACGGTCAGAGCGCGCTGATAGCCGATCCGCTCGATCAGCTTCGCGGCGGGAAGCGAGGCGAGCAGATAACCGATGAACCACACCGATTCGATCAGCCCGGTCTCGAAATAGCTGAGTTCGAACACGCTGCGCAGATGCGGCAGCAGCGTGCCATTGATGACGCTGATGAAGCCCCACATGAAGAACAAGGTGGCCAGCATCGAGAGCGCGGCGCGATAAGGCACGCCTGCGACCGACGGGGCGCCGGCCTGGGGTTGAACGGGGGCTGCTGGCATGGGCTTGTTCTTCTCCTGAAGGCTTTTCTTAGAGTGCGACCGGCCAGCCATCGCCCGTCCAGCCCAGCGGCTGAATACGGAGCGTCGACGCGCCGGAGGCGTGCGTATCATAAGCGTGGTAGACGATGTAATCCTGCTTCGGATCGCGCAGGATCGCGATGTGTCCCGGCCCAGCGAAGCGCTTTTCGGGGTCGAGATCGGCGCGGAGGACGATCGAGCCGCCACCGTCGAGCATCCCTTTGCCGGCGCGGTCGCGATAGGGGCCCTGCGGGTCCTTTGAGCGCCCAACGACGGTATAATAGCTGCTCGCGGCACCGCGGCAGCAGAAGTCGAACGAGGCGAACAGATAATAGAAGCCGCCGCGGCGGATCACGAACGGCGCCTCGATCGCGCCGAGGCCGGGGCGGCGGGCGATCGGTTGAACCTCGGCGCCGGGCACGCGCAGGCCGGTCTTTGCGTCGAGCCGGACCAATTTGAGCCCGGACCAGAAGCTGCCGAATGCCAGCCAGTGGCGGCCTTGCGCGTCGACGAAGGCGGCGGGGTCGATCGCGTTGAAGTCGTCGCCGACGCCGGAGGCGATCACCAGCCCCTTGTCCGTCCACACCGGATCGGCGAGCGACTTCGTCGTCACCAGTCCGATCGCAGAGCGGTTCTTGCCGAAGGTAGAGACCGAATAATAGACGCGGTACTCGCCCTGCGCGAAGCTGACATCCGGCGCCCAGATCCCCCGCGCGCCGGGGACCGCTTCCTTCACCCAGCCGGGCATCGCGGCGAAGACGGGCGCGGCGCGCGTCCAGGTCGCGAGATCGGCTGAGGTGCGGATGTGGATCAGGCCCTGGCCGGCGCGCTCCTGGCTGGTGGTGAAGAGGTAATAGGTGCCGCCCTGGCGGACGATCGCTGGGTCGTGAACAGGCGTGACGTCGCCAGCCAAGCGCAACCCCGTCCGCGTTGAAGCAGGCGCAAGGCTCTGTGCCGCCGCTCCGGTGGCCCAAATGCCCAGCATTGCCAAGGCGATACGAGCGGTCCGGATGACAATCTCTCCCCTGCGAACCCGCTTGCTACGCCGACTGGGTCGGTCCGATCAGCAAATGGGATTAGTCAGACAAAAATACGAAGGTCGGCACGTCGTGCAAGCGCTTTGTGTTCCGGCGGATTGCCTGCTGAACGATCTGTATTATAAGTCTGACTATTATCAGAATCGGAAGAGGGTCCCAAGGTTATGACGTTCAGGCTCGTGCAGTTTCGCGATGCGCCCGGCGAACGCGGCGTCGCGGCGTTCCTCGACGATGCCCCGGTGCGGCTGAACGGCGTGACCACCACCTATGAGCTGGCACTCGCGGCGATCCGCGAGAATGTGTCGCTCGAAGCTGCGGCGCGGGCGAGGGCAGGCGAGGCAGTCGACCTCGCCGCGGCCGAGGCCGAGGGTCGGCTGCTGGCGCCGATCGATCATCCGGATGCGGCGCATTGCTACGTCACCGGCACCGGGCTCACCCATCTCGGCTCGGCCGAGGGGCGCGACCAGATGCACAAGGCCGCGGCGGGGGGCACGCTCACCGATTCGATGCGGATGTTCAACATGGGGCTCGAGGGCGGCAAGCCGACCGATGGCCAGCCCGGCGTCCAGCCCGAATGGTTCTACAAGGGCGACGGCTCGACCCTGGTCGGCCCCGGCGAGCCGCTGCCTTCGCCGCATTTCGCGCTCGACGGCAGCGAGGAGCCCGAGATCGCCGGGATCTACATCATCGACGACCAGGGGCGCCCGCGCCGGCTGGGCTTCACGCTGGGCAACGAATTCTCGGACCATATCACCGAGCGGGGCAATTATCTGTGGCTCGCGCATTCGAAGCTGCGCCACGCCTCGCTCGGCGCCGAACTGCTCGTCGGCGAGCTCCCCGCGGACGTGCGCGGCACCAGCAAGATCGTCCGGCGTGGCGAGACGATCTGGGAAAAGCCCTTCCTGTCGGGCGAGGCGAACATGTCGCACGCGATCGCCAATCTCGAGCATCACCATTTCAAATATGGACTTTTCCGCCGCCCGGGCGACCTCCACGTCCATTTCTTCGGCACCGCGACCTTGTCGTTCGCCGACGGCGTGAAGACCGAGGAAGGCGACGTGTTCGAAGTCATCGCGGCACCGTTCACGCTGCCGCTGCGCAATCCGCTGCAGACGGTGCCGGGCGGCGAATCCGCGGTCCTGCCGCTTTAATCGCGGCTCGACTCGGGGTTAAGTAAGACAATAACGCGCGGACCTGCGCCGCCGCACAGGGGAGAAATGGCATGAAGCATTGGAAACTGGGGCTGTTGCCGATCGCGGCGACGGTGATGGCGGCGCCGGCTTTTGCCCAGGCGCCCGTCGCGGTGACCGTGACGGTCGACACCAGCAAGGCGGGTCCGCGGATCGAGCCGGCGATCTACGGCCAGTTCGCCGAGCATCTCGGCCGCGGCATCTACGAAGGCGTCTGGGTCGGACCCGATTCGAAGATCCCCAACACCAACGGCTATCGCAACGACGTGCTCGCCGCGCTCCGTCACATCAAGGTGCCGGTGGTGCGCTGGCCGGGCGGATGCTTCGCCGACGAATATGACTGGCGCGACGGCATCGGCCCCAAGGCCAAGCGCCCGGTCCGCATCAACCGCCACTGGGGCGGCGTGACCGAGGACAACCAGTTCGGCACCCACGAGTTCATGAACTATTCGGAGTTGCTCGGCACCGACGCCTATGTCGCCGGCAACATGGGCTCGATGAGCCCGCGCGACATGAGCCAGTGGGTCGAGTACATGACTGCCGAGAAGGGCACGCTCGCCGAGCAGCGCAAGGCGAACGGCCGCGACAAGCCCTGGACGGTCAAGTATTTCGGCGTTGGCAACGAGACCTGGGGCTGCGGCGGCAGCATGCGCGCTGAATATTCGGCCGACCTTCACCGCCGTTACCAGGAATTCGTCAACGCTCCCGCCGGCAAGCCACGGATCGTCAAGGTCGCCAGCGGCGCCAACGCCAGCGACTACAACTTCACCGACGTGATGATGCGCGAGGCGGGCAACAAGATGAACGCGCTCAGCGTCCATTACTACACGCTCCCGACCGGCAAGTGGGACAAGAAGGGCGCCGCCACCGGCTTCAGCGAGGACGAATGGGCCTCGACGCTCGGCCGCGCGATCTTCATGGACGAGCTTGTCAGCAAGCACGCCGCCGCGATGGACAAATATGATCCCGAGAAGCGCGTCGGGCTCTATGTCGACGAATGGGGCACCTGGTACGACCAGGAAGCGGGCTCGGTCCCGGGCTTCCTCTACCAGCAGAACAGCCTGCGCGACGCCGAAGTCGCCGCGCTGACGCTCAACATCTTTCACCGGCACACCGACCGGGTGAAGATGGCGAACATTGCCCAGATGGTGAACGTGCTCCAGGCGATGATCCTGACCGACAAGGGCCGGATGGTGCTCACCCCGACCTACCACGTCTTCGATATGTACGTTCCTTTTCAAGGGGCTACGCCGTATAATGCAGACGTAAAGGGGCCGAACTACGAGCGCGCCGGGTTCAAGGTGCCGATGGTCGACGTGTCGGCCGCGCGCGGCACCGACGGCAAGCTGTGGCTTTCGCTGACCAACACCGACCCGAACAAGCCGGCGCGCGTGACGACCAACCTGACCGGCACCGCGCGTGGGCGAATCCTGACCGGCCCGGCGATCGACACCCACAACACGTTCGACCAGCCGAACACGATCATGCCCGCCGCCTATTCGGCGCGGAGCAGTGGCGGCAAGCTGACCTTCGACCTGCCGGCGAAGTCGGTAGTCGTGGTCGCGGTCGACTGAGATGCTGACGCGGCGGTTGTTCCTGGGTTCGGCGAGCGTCCTGGCGCTTGCCGGCCCGGCCCTTGCCCGCGTCGTCGTCGACGAGAAACCGATCACGGCGCGGCCGCTGCCGCTCTCCGCGGTGCGGCTCAAGCCTTCGCTCTATCGCGATGCAGTCGAGACCAACCGTCGCACCTTGCTGTCGCTCTCGCCCGAGCGGCTGCTCCATAATTTCTACGCGAGTGCCGGGCTGCCGACGAAGGGCGAGACCTATGGCGGCTGGGAGGCGCGCGGGATCGCCGGGCATACGCTCGGCCACTATCTCTCGGCGCTGTCGCTGCAATTCGCCCAGACCGGCGACGTCGCAGTGCGCGATCGTCTGCGCCACACCATCGCCGAGATGGCACGGATCCAGGCGGCGCACGGCGACGGCTATGTCGGCGGCACCACCGTCGAGCGCGACGGCAAGACCGTCGACGGCAAGATCGTCTTCGAGGAGATCCGCAAGGGCGACATCCGCACCGGCGGGTTCGACATCAACGGCGGCTGGGTGCCGCTCTACACCTGGCACAAGGTCCATGCCGGGCTGATCGACGCGGTTCGCTTCGGCGATGTCGATGCGGCGATGCCGGTGATGCTCGGCATGGCCGGCTATCTCGGAGCGATCCTCGAGGGGCTCGACGACGCGCAAATGCAGAAGCTGCTCGCCGCCGAACACGGGGGACTCAACGACAGTTACGCAGAAACCTACGCGCTGACCGGCAACCCCCGCTGGCGGCGGCTGGCGGAGCGAATCTATCACCGCAAGGTGCTGGCGCCGCTGGCCGCGGGCAAAGATGATCTCCCGGGCCTCCATGCCAACACCCAGATTCCCAAGCTGATCGGCCTTGCCCGGCTGTACGAGCTGACCGGCGAGCAGCGCCACGCCAATGCCGCGCGCTTCTTCCATCGCACCGTGATCCAGCACCACAGCTACGTCATCGGCGGGAACAGCGAGCGTGAGCATTTCGGGGAGCCCGACCAGCTCTCGACGCGGATCACCGAGCGCACCTGCGAGGCGTGCAACAGCTACAACATGCTCAAGCTCACGCGGCACCTTTATGGGTGGCGGCCGGATGCAGCGCTGTTCGACACCTACGAGCGCATCCACCTCAATCATCTGCTCGGGCATCAGCATCCCGAGACCGGCATGTTCGTCTATTTCATGCCGCTCAGCGCCGGCGCGCGGCGCACCTATTCGACACCCGAGGACAGCTTCTGGTGCTGCGTCGGCTCGGGGCTCGAGACGCATGCCAAGCATGGCGAGAGCATCTATTGGCACGATGATTCCGCGCTGCTGGTCAACCTGTTCATCCCGTCGACGGCCGAGTGGAAGGAGCGGGGGCTCGAGGTCGCGCTCGAGACGGGGCATCCGTTCAGCGAACAGGTGACGCTGCGCGTGACCAGAGCGCCGCGCGCCGTGACCGGGATCGCGCTGCGCCTGCCCGGCTGGTGCGACGCGCCGGCGCTGGCGCTCAACGGCAAGCTCCAGCCGCTCGATC
The DNA here is from genome assembly GCF_058782005.1 of Sphingomonas sp. FW306-1B-B10E. Classification (NCBI taxonomy): domain Bacteria; kingdom Pseudomonadati; phylum Pseudomonadota; class Alphaproteobacteria; order Sphingomonadales; family Sphingomonadaceae; genus Sphingomonas; species Sphingomonas sp. FW306-1B-B10E. The sequence continues at coordinate 19,387 of NZ_JBYSXG010000015.1, read as the reverse complement.
GCAGCACGGGCTATGCCCGTCTCGATCGGCGCTGGCGGGCAGGCGACCGGATCGAGCTGACGCTGCCGATGCGGATCCGCGCCGAGCCGACGCCCGACGATCCGCGGATGCTCGCTTATCTGAGCGGCCCGCTGGTGCTTGCCGCCGATCTCGGCCCCGCCGACGCGCCGTTCGATGGCCCCGCGCCGGTATTGGTCAGCGAAGATCCCGCCGCGGCTTTGGTGCCGATCGCCGCCGCCGAGCATCGCTTCCGCCTCGCCGAGGCTCGGCCGCAGGCACTGACCCTGGTACCGTTCTTCCGCCAATATGATCGCCGCACCGCAGTCTATTTCCCGCGCTTCACCGAAGCGCAGTGGAAGAGCGAGGAGGCGGCCTATGGCCGCACCCAGCGCGAGAAGGCGGCGCTAGACGCGCGCACCGTCGACATCCTCAACCTTGGCGAGATGCAGCCCGAGCGCGACCATGAGTATCGCGCCAATCACAGCGATCTGTTCTCCTGGGGCGGGCGCAGCGCGCGGCAGCTCCCTTGGGGAACGGGCAATTACCTGGAATTCACTCTGGCGGTGCGGCCGGGCCCGATGCTGCTCCGCGCGCTCTATTGGGGCGAGGAAGTGGGCAAGAATTTCGACATTACCGTCGAGGGCACGCGCATTGCCAACGAACGCCGCGCGCTGCCGCCGGAAAAGCGTTTCGTCAGCGTCGACTATCCGATCCCCGAGGCGCTGACGCGCGGCAAGGACAAGGTGACCGTGCGTTTCGAGACCAAGGGTACCGACGCGTTCGTCTACGAAGCGCGGACTTTGGCGAAGTGAGCCGGCTCAGCCGCCGCGCGGCGCTCGGGCTGCTCGCGGCGGCGCCGGTCGCCGCGCAGGCGCGCGGCCAGCGCAACTTCAGCGATCTCGCGCCGCGCCCGCCTTTGGGATGGAACAGCTGGGACAGCTTCGCCGCGACGATCACCGAAGAGCAGGCGCGTGCCAACGTCGCGGTGATGGCCGAGAAGCTGCTGCCGCACGGCTATGATGTCTTTACCGTCGACATCCAATGGTACGAGCCCGGCGCGACCGGCTTCGAGTATCGCACCGGGGTCGAATTGGCGATGGACGGCAACGGGCGGCTGCTGCCCGCGCCCAACCGCTTTCCCTCGGCGGCGGGGGGCCGGGGGTTCAAGCCGCTCGCCGACTATGCCCACCGGCTCGGGCTCAAGTTCGGCATCCATCTGATGCGCGGCGTGCCGCGGCTCGCCGCCGACCGCAACCTGCCGATCCTCGGCAGCAAGTACCGCTGCGGCGACATCGCCGACCGCGTCAATATCTGTCCGTGGAACTCGGACATGTACGGCGTCGACATGACCAAACCCGGCGCGCAGGCCTATTATGACAGCGTCTTCGCCCTGATCGCGTCGTGGGGCGTCGACTTCGTCAAGGTGGACGACATCGCCCGGCCGTACCAGCGCAACCATCCCGAGATCGAAGCGGTGCGCCGCGCGATCGACCGCAGCGGCCAGCCGATGATATTGAGCATCTCGCCCGGCGAGACCCCGCTCGCCGCCGCGGACCACGTCGCGTCGCATGCCAATCTCTGGCGGATCAGCGACGATTTCTGGGACGAGTGGCCGCTGCTGCTTGCGCAATTCAGGCGCCTGGCGGACTGGGCGCCGCATCTTCGGCCGGGCGCCTGGCCCGACGCCGACATGCTCCCGCTCGGTTTGCTTGCGCTTGGCAAGCGCCGGACGCGCTTCACTGCCGACGAGCAGCGCACGATGATGACGCTCTGGTCGATCGCGCGCTCGCCGCTGATCATGGGCGGCGACCTGCGTGCGCTCGACGCCGATACGCTGGCGCTGCTGACCAACGACGAGGTGCTCGGAGTGAACCAGCATGGCAGCGCGGCGCGGCAGCTGTTCCGGTCCGGCAATCAGGTCGGTTGGACGTCGCGCGATACGCGGTCGGGTGCACGGAATCTCGCGCTGTTCAATGTAGGCGAGCAGGCGGAGGAGGTCGGGGCGGACCTGCGCATGCTGGGCATCACCGGAACTGCCAAGATACGCGACCTGTGGGCGGGCAGAAACCTGGGTGCCGTCGAGACGCGCGTCGCCGTCGCATTGCCGCCGCACGGCTCTGCGCTCTACCAGTTTAGCTGAAGGGAGCTGTTCCCGGCGAAGGCCGAGGGCCAGTTGCAAGCGGTCTCGATGGCGGCACCGGCTTCATAATTGGCCGATGCGGGGCCACGGCCTTCGCCGGGGAGAAGAGGTTATCGCCGCCAGATAAGGTTCAGCTCTTTTCCTTGCCCGTGCATTCGCCGGTGCGCCGCGCTTCCATCTTCATCGACATGGTGTGCGCGGTCATCGGCTGGCCGGGGACACCGTCGCTCTTGGTGGTCATCGCCAGCTGGAAATTGTCCTTCGAGAAGGTGCCCGCCATCGTCGCGTTCGTGGTCATGCCGCCGTTCGTGCACACCATCTTCGCGTCGATCTTGCCGCCGTCCATGCTGAAATGGTCGTAGCGGCAGTCCTTGTTCTGGCCCGAGAAGAAGTCGGCGCTCGGCTTCTCGGCCTGCTCGGGCGTCAGGCAATTTTCGAACTTCTGGGCCTGGCCCATCCGCGACTTCATCTGCGCGGCAGCTTCGGGGGGCAACCGGGGGATCTGCATGTCGGTGATCGTCGCGTTGCCTTCCCAATGGCCCGGTGCCATCTTGACCGTCACGCCGCTCGCCGCGACCTTGTCGGCGACTTCCTTGGCGCTGGCATTGCTCGCCTCGACCGACGGACCCGAATGGCAGGCGGCAAGCGCCAGCGGTGCGACCAACAGCAGCTTCCTGATCATGCAAATTCTCCCTGTTCGAAGCCTTCAGCATATGGAAGGGGTGGGTCCCCGGCAAGCAGCTCAGCGCCACTGGACGGTGAGCGGGACCGGCATCCACGGATGCAGGATCGTCGAATAGCCCCAGGGCAATTGGTCGAGCAGGATGTCGAGCACGCGCTTCTCGACTTCGAGCCGCCACCCGGCGTCGGCGTGCGTCAGCCGGCCCTGGCGCTGGAAAAAGGTCTCGCGCAGCGCAACGTCGCCGCTCTCGGCAAGCGGCGGCCAATTTGCCAGAATGGTGCGCAGCAGCATCGCGGCCATCCGCAGTTCGCCTCCGTCGAGCTGGACTTCCGCCGGCACCGGCTCGGCGATCGGCAAGCCGCAGAGGAGCTTGTTGAGCGCCAGTTGCGGCTCGGGCGCGTCGGTACGCTCGTCGACCAGCCATTGCAGCAGATGGACCGCACGCGCCTGGCATGCCGCATCGCGCCAGCGCCAGCCAGCCTCTGCATCGGGCTCGACATAGTCGAGCGACTGGAAGAGCCGCGGGAGGAAGGCGGAAGCGAGCACCAGCCCGGCATTGGCGACGTACAGCACCGCCGGTGCCGCGTCGGTATCGGCGCGACGTGCGTCGGCCGCGCGGCGCTTGCACTCGCTTTCGCGCAGATCTAGCACCACGCGCAGCGGCGCATCGCGCATGCCCTCGAGCGATTTCACAAGCACAGCCTCGACCCGCCGGCGCAGCGGCGCCGGCGTTGCCGCGGTGCCGTCAAGCAGCAGGTTCGTCAGCTGGAAGACCGGCCGCGCGCTCCTGGCGGCGGCGAGGATGGCATCCCATTGCGCGGTGCGGGATAGCGGCGCTGCGCAGGCCCTCCACGCTGCCGCGAGCCGTTCGGTTGCGTGAAGCAAGCCGCTCGCGCCGGTGGGCGTGAGGATCGTCAGCAGCCGGACGATCTCGGCTTCGGAGAGCTCGCGCGCCAGCAAGGCGCGGTTGCGCGGCTGATCGAGCTTGCGCCGGACCGCACTCACCGGGCTGTTCGCGGGTAGGCCGAGCAACGTGGCAACGCGGGCGAAGGAATCGGGGCGATGCGCTTCGCTCGAGGCTTTCCCGTCGTCCGCGAACCCGCCCGGCGGCGCCAGTGGCTCCAGCTTTGCCAGCAGGCGCCGCACCGCCGCCTGCTCGGCAAGCCCGGTGAGTACTTCCAGCTGTCGCAGCCACTCGGCAGCGAAGCCGGTTCCGCCGCGGCTTCGCCAGTCGTGCCTTGCCGCGGCGAGCGCCAGTGCGTGCGCGACCTTTGCCGGGTCGACGGCGCGGCGGCCTGCGCGTCCGGTCAGCGCCCGAAGCAACGCGGCTGCGCGGGCACGCTCGGCCGGGACCATCGCGGCGAAGAGCAGCGGCGCGCTGTGCCGCTTGTCGAGCAGCACGGCCAGCTCGGCGGGCGCTTGGGGACTTTCGGCGATCAGGCGCAATGCGTCGAAAGGTCGTGCTCGAAGCAACGCTGCTATCTGCGGTTGTTCGGAGGAGCGATTTGGTCGGCGGTTGGCCGGGGGGAGGAGCTCAGATGGGGAAGCCGGCTGGCCGGTCAGCGCTGCGGAGAGCAGGGCTGGCAGGCCAGCGACGGGCCGTTGCCGGATCTCGGCCTTCGGGATCGATAGCAACAGCGCCAGCCGCGCGGGCGCGGTTCCGGACATCGCAGCCAGCGTTCGGTTGAGCATCGCCCTGCTTCGCATGTCGGAGGACAGCTGCGCACGTAGCGTCGCCGCCGTCGCGCCGGATAGCCGAGGCAGCAGCCGCGCCAGCGCTTCGGCGCGCGCGGGTGGAGATAGCAGTGCGCCCTTGTCGCACAGGAAGGCGAATTGCTCGACCGCGGCGTGGCGCGATCCGAGCCGGGCAATCGCGCGAGCGGGGAGCAGGCATGCAAGGAGGGACGTTTCGCTGTCGACCGGCACCTCTCCAACATATTCTTCAGCTTGAACTGTTGGGTCTGGGAGGGGATGTCGAGGTTCGACGCCTTGCCCTTGGTCTGGTTTGGCAGGCGTTGGAGGCGCGTAGGCTGGCGCGTCCCGCCACATTATGGGCGAACTCGGCGCTGCGGAATCCGGGTTTTCGCAACCCTTCTCATCGGAGCGAAGAGAGTGCGTGTCGCGCCACAGAACCCGATTGGCGCGAGCGCGTGCAGCCCCCCGGCGAAGGCCGGGGTCCGGTTGCGAGTGTTCTGAGGTCCGGTAAATCCTATCGTTTTTGCCGAAGCTGGACCCCGGTCTCCGCCGGGGAACGCTTTGGGCTGCCGCCACCAGTTGCTCGCGCAGGCGGGCTGAAGGAACATGACGGGCGCGGGCCAGCGCCTGGATTGCCCGATCGATCAGAGTTTCAGGGAATTCGTCGTCCTGCGTCGCGGCGGCCGCCGCAAGCAACAGATGCCACTCCGTCCGCGTGCATCGAGCGAAGCGGGCCAGAGCGACCAACGCCGCGTAGAGGTGGGCCGGAAGCAAATGCCGCGCCACGCTATCGGGCGTGTCGGTCTCGCCGAGAAGCGCGCAGAGGCGGGTCGCGTCGGCGGCGGCGAAGTCGCGCAGAACCTGTCGGGCTTGTGCCGGCTCGACAACCCGCGCGTTAGCGAGATGTTCGCGTATTTGTGCGAGTACGGCCGGGTTCGGGTGCTGCGGCGCTCCGACCAACGCCTCTACCAACCCTGTGCAAGCGCCGGAGGGCGTCACGCGCTGCCGCAGCGGCACGACTTCTGCAAATGCGAAGTCGACTTGCTCGAGCTCAATGCCGCGTATTTCCGCAAGCAGCGTCCGCGCCGCCTGCACGGCGCCTTCGCCGACCGTCGCGGATTGCGCCGCAAGGGCGAGCAAGGCGCTGCGTTCGGCAGGGCTGGCCGCTGCCGCTTCGAGCGCGGCGGGAAGGCCGGCCGAATCGATATGCCAGATCGCGCCAAGCGCCTGGGCAAAGGACAGCACCCCGGCGATCGACGCATCGAGCCGTGCCGCATTCTCGTGCGCAAGCCTCTGCAGAAGCCGGCGCAATTGCGCCGCACCGGCGGTTGCGACCAGCCGGCGCGCAAGACGCTGCTCGCGCCGCGTCAGGCTGGTGCGCCCGAGCAAGGCCGCGAGCTCGGCCATCCCGGCCTGACCGGCTAGCAATGCCGGCTCCTCGGCGATCAACTCGCTCAGCACCGCGACGAGCGAGCCTGGCGCGCGGCGGCGTGCCAGAATCCGCGGCAATCCCCTACGTAGCTGCGCGATCAGCGCCGCAAGCGTCGTGCCGCCGCTTCGCGCCAGCTGCAGCAACAGCCGCCGAAGAAATGCCTTGCGATTGGCTTGCAGCCCGCTTTGCTGGAGCGTGTCGCGCAGCACGATGATCCAGAGCATCTCGGCGAGTTCGGCGGGATTGGCCGAGATCAGCCGTTCGGCGGCATGGCTTTCGCGGACCTCGCCGACATAGGAGAGGGTGTACGCCGCGTGGACCGGCTCGAGCCGGTGGAGCAAGGCGGCGAGGAGATGCTCCGGCATCTGGCGGACCAGCCGGCGCAGCAGCGCGTCGCTCGACCCGCGGCGACGCAGCATCGCGACGAGCGCAAGCGGATCCTCCGCGACCAACTGCGCGAGCATATCCGCCGGGCGCAAGGTCAGCGCGATCGCCCGCGCGCCAGGCCAGGCGCCGTGGAGCAGATAATGCTCGAACGACGACACCAAGGCGCGGTCCTCGCGCTCGTTTCTCGACCTCTGCCCGTCCGCGCCGAGCGCGTCGGCAAGCGCGCTGCGCAGCCGATCGCGCAGGATCCCCGCGGCGCGATCGAGATCGTCCGGTGCGAAGCTTCCCAGCGCGATCGACAATTTGTCGATGCTGACGAGCGCGCCCGGCGTGTCGAATTCCTCGGCAATCTGCGCGAGCACCGGCACGAACCGCCGCCGGTTGAGCTCGGCAACGCGGTCGAGCAGCGCGGGACCGGCCAGCGCCGGCGCGACATCGATCGTCAGCGTCTGCCGTTCGAGCAGATGCGCGAGCCGGACGCGGTCGGTGGGCAGGCTGGCCACCGGCTCAACCCGCGACGCGGCCGCTGCCGGCTAGCTCGCGCGCGACCGCGTCGGTAATGCGCGCCTCGGGCACGTAGCGATCGCCGTCGATCAGTGCGTGCACGCTGAGGCGGCGCAGGATGTTGATCATCTCGCCGCCGCTCAGCTCGTGGCGGCGCGCGAGTGCGTCGAGCGCGACGCCTTCAGCCAGTCTCCCGCGAGGCTCGGCGAACGCCATCTGCCAAAGCTTGAGCCGTGCCGTGGCATCGGGCATTGGAAAATAGAGCGTCGCTTGCAGGCGGCGCGCAAAGGCAGCGTCGATATTGCCCTTCAGGTTACTCGCCAGGATGACCACGCCGGGCGAGTCCTCGATCCGCTGGAGCAGATAGGCGATCTGCTGGTTGGCGTGGCGATCATTGGCGGTCTGGGTATCGCCGCGCTTGCCGAACAGGGCATCGGCTTCGTCGAAGAACAGGACCATGTCGCCGAGTGCTGCCTGGTCGAAGAGCGCGCCCAGATTCTTCTCGGTCTCGCCGACCCATTTGCTGACCACGCGCGACAGGTCGACGCGGTAGACCGGCAGCCCCAGCGTCTTGCCGATCACGGCGGCGGTCATCGTCTTGCCCGTGCCGGGGGGGCCGTGGAACAGGACGCGGTAGCCCGGCTTGAGATGCTTCCCCAAGCCCCAATCCTCCCTCAGCAGCCGCTCGTTGCGCACCCAGGCGAGCATCTCGTCGAGCGCCTCGCGGATCGTAGGGCCGATGACGAGATCGTCGAATACGTAGGGCGTCTCTAGCAGATGTGCGGGGAATAGTGGCCCTGCCGCTAGCGCTCCCGATCGGCCAGTGGTGACGCGATCGAGCCAGCGCTGGCTGACCGCGAGCGGCGCCCAGGGGCCGCCGGTTTCGTCGCTTTCGAGAATGCGCTTCGCGCGCAATGGGCTTTCGGGTGCGAGGAGCGGCAGCACGGCGAGGCGCCGGTCCATGTCTTCGCCCGCCAGCAGGAACAAGGCCGTCTCGCGGGTGGGCAAGAAGCCGTTCTGCGGATGCGCGTCACTGCCGCCGAATTCGGTGAAGCGTCGCTTGGTCGCGTCGTTCTGGATCAGGAAGGCGTCCAGCGACTGCGGACGGAGGTGCGGGAGCAATGCGAGCATTTGCACCAGCCGCTCACCCGGCGACAGGCCCGCCTCTCGAACCGCAACTGCATAGGGGGCGGCCGAGCGGGTCAGGTTGGGGATGGTCGAGAGGGCCAGGACATCGCCCCGTTGCTCGGCGGCGTGGAGGCGAAGCCGGTGGTCGACTGCGGTCTGGAACCAGGCGATTTCGCCCTCGAGCACCGCGGCGTTGCTCTTCATTCCGCTTCCCCATCGCGCTGAGTCCAGCGGTCGAGCAAGTCGCGTATCTCGACGGCAAGCTGATCGGCGGCGTGGCGTGCGTTGACCCGCAGCGCGGCGCGCCAGAGGTGTTCGAGGTTGCGCAGCCGGCGCCAGCGGGGCGGATCGACGAAGTGGATATGGAGCCCGATATGTGCGGGCAGTTCAGCGCGGATCGCCTCGGCGATCTCGGCACGATAGCGCTGGTCGCCGCGGTCTTCGGGAAGCATGATCGCGGCGCTGACCGCCATGGCATATCGATAGCCGTCGCCCTCCAGCGCGCGACGGGCGCGAGTGCGCGGACGCAGCATCATATGCTCGATCAGGCACATTCGCGTGCCGCGCTTGCGGTGCGCCCCCAGCAACAGCCCGACATGCAATTCGACACCCGAATGCCGGCGCCCGGCGCTCCGCGCCTCGGGATCGAAGCCACGCCCGCGCCGCCGCGCCAGGGCATCGCGCCGATCGAGCAGCGTCTGTTTCACCGCGACGCGGTGCCGCGCCGCGGCGTCGTGCCGTCCGGCGAGGTGCTGTGGCATCGGGATCGTGTCCGCCGCTACCCCATAGAGGGCGAGCTGCATGTCGAGCAGCTTTTCACGCGGCAGGGCAGGGAGCGCTGAGGCGGGCTTGCCCTCCGCCAAAGCCGCCGTCGCAGTGAGCCGCGCGCAGAAATCGGCCATGACGGTTTCGAAGATCTTGAGAAACCCCTCGAGTTGCGCGGCCGCCGGGGTGTCGGGCTTGTCGGGTGTCGCGAGGCCGTAGACGCGCGGCAGCTGCGGCCCCAGCGGCGCGAAGTGCGCCAGCGCGCGGGGCGTGCCGCGCGGCAGAACGAACGCTTGCCGATAGGCAGGGCCGAGCGGCCATGATGCCCGGTGCGCCTCCCACCGCCGCAACAACCGGCGCAACACTTCGCCGCGATCGACGGCACAAGGTCGCGTGCCGACGGTCAAGGCGAGCGGCAGGGTGTCGTGCTCGATTCCGGCATCGAGGCTGCACCACGCGTCCGGATCGACCGCAGTGATGCCTTCGCACGTCCCGACTCCTTCGAGCCAGAGCCACGGTTCGCGCACCCGCAGCACGCCGGGCGTGTCGCGCAGAAGCTCGGCAAGCGCATCCGAATCGATCGTCGCGGGCTTGTCGCCGAGTTCGCCGTCCGCGATCAGTCCGCGCCGCAGCCGCGGTCCCTCGAGCGTCGCCGCGGCCGCTTTCGGATGCAGCGGGGTGCGGCGCGGCTCGGGGGCGAGGACGATCGCCAGCCGGAACAATGCTTCGGCCATCACCGCTTCGGGCCGTGCATCCCGTTCGATCTCGATCCCGGCGTGCATCACCGTGCGCAGTGGGCGCAGCACGCGAATCGAGCCGATATCCTCGCAGATCGGGCGATGGCGTTCGAACACGCGCCGCACCCGCCGCACCAGCTCGCGGTAGCGCAGATGGCCCTCGGGATGCACGCCGGGCAGCGGCAGCGCGGCGTGGATGCGGATGTCGTAGAGCCCGGTCGGCCCGCTATCGTCGCTTCGCGGCGCGAGCCAGACATTGCCAAGCCCCTCGACTCGATCGAGCAGGAGGCGGCGGAAATCGGCAATAGTGACGGGCGGCGAAGGCAGAGCGCGCCAGGGCGGGTAGATGCCGCCCGGGTCCGCCAGCGTGGCGGCGGCGAGCAGATTCTCGATCGGCAGCGCCGCGCGATAGCCGAGGTCGGTGAGCGCATAGCTGAGCAGTTCCGCCAAGGTGAGCCCGGGGTCGTGCGCATTATAGTCGGTCCAGCCGGCGCAGAGTTGCTGGAGATGCCGGACAGCCTCGGCCTTGAGCGCGGCGAAGTCCTGGCCCGGGGGCAGCGCGGGATCGCGCGCGATCGTTGCTGGGGCTACCATGACGCCGTCGCCAGCGCCGCGACCCCGGCAAGCGCGATCTCGCCGGGAACGGGCACGCGCCAGCCGGCGTCGGGTCCGGCCAGCGTCACTTCAAGCCGCTCGATCGACCGAATTTGCGGCTGCGCGAGGAGGAAGCGCGCGATCGCGGCGCGAATGCGATCGGTGCCAGCATCGTCGTCCAGGTCGAGGCCAGGATCGGTGTGCGGTGAAAGGAATGTAGTGAGCGCCGTCTCGACCCGCGCGAGGTTGGGATCGTCGAGGGCCAGGCGGGCGGCGATGTTCACCCGCACATAGAGCGGATCGGCAATCGTCACGCGCGCGAAGGGGCTCGCCGCTTGGCCGATACGGTCGGCGATTGCGGCGCGCAGCTGCGGGGAGATGGTCGCTGCCTCGGTCGCGCTGGGCATGACGACAACCCAGATCTCTGCCGCGGCGGTGCCGTCCGCGGGATCACCTTGGGTAAGGACTCGCACGCGTTCGATCTCGGGGAAGTCGGAGAGCACCAGCCGCTCGATATCCCAGGCGGTGACTGCGCGGGCGCGGTGGCGGACGCGCTCGGCGGTGCGTGCGCGCAACATTGCCGGCGCCTCAGGAGGCTGGCCGCCGGCGCTGTCGAGCGGCTGGAGCACGCGGGCCACGCCGGCGAGACGTGTCACGCTGCCAGCGGGGATTGGCGCCAACGCGGTTTCGCCGCCATCGGTCAGTCGCGTTGCCGACACCGCGTCGGGTAGGATTGCGATGACGGCCGGCGGTGTCTCCGCGTCGCCGAAGTCCAGCCGCAGGGAGGTCGGCGACGCCGCATCGGCTGGAAGCGCGATCCGGACGATGCCCGTGGTGGTCAGGCCCTGGGTGTCGTCAGCGAGAAGTGCGTCGGAGGGAAGTGTCTGCCATCCGGCGGCGGTGCGATAATGCCACGCCGGATGCTGGCCCGGGTCGGCACCCGCCACCCGGACGAGCAGCGCCAGCACGTCGCGCGGTCGGGCGCCGTCGAAGACCAGGTCGAGGATCAGCGCGGCGGGAGACGCGGGAAACAGCAACGCGCCTTCCAAGGGTAGTGCCGTCGTCGGCGCCGCCGTCTCGGCGTGGCGAAAGGTCAGCGCTTCCGCGGTCACCGACAGCGCATAATCCATCGAAATGCCGGAAAGCAGCGGCTGGAAGGGCGGATTGGGCATGAGCACGATCGCCGGTTGCGCCGGTTCCGGCTCGTCGCTCTCCACACCCTCGATCTTGCGCAGGATCTTGGCGGGAAAGCCCAGGATCGCGCGCAGCAGCCGGCGGAAAAGTCCCGGCCGGCGGGCAGGGGGCGCCTCACCGCGCGCGATCGCCTCGATCGCATATTGGACATTGGCGGCGTGCAGCGCCTGGCCGAAGCCGAAAATGGGGCCCGCGAGCGTCACGCAGATATGATCGGCAGTCGTGCCACCCTCGGGTCCGGCCGCGGCGGCGAGCCACGAGCCCGGGGCGAGGGGGCCGCGCTCGGGCATCAGTGGCGGCGCAGGCTCGAAATCCGCGGCGAAGATGTCCGGCGGCAGGGCGGCGGTCACGGGCGGTGCGCTGCCGAGGCTGGCAGGCGCGAATAGCGGCACCCGGTGTGACGCGTCCCAGCCGGGCACCGGCGCCGCGAGCGTGACGGTGAAGGCCGCATTGTCGAACGGCGGCCAGTCGAACAACTGACCCTGCGCGTCGACGACATAGCCCTGATAATAATCGGCGAACCCGCCGTCGCCGGGCGGCAGGCCGGCCCAGTCGAGGCGGACGACGAGCCGGTCGAGCGGCGGCCCGGCGAGCACCGGGTGATCGAGGCGCAGCCAGCCGCCTGGGCCGGGCGGGGTGCCGAACGGGGCCGCGGCCAACGTGCTGGCAGGACCGGACGGCGTCCGGACTTGGAGATCGGGGAGGTCCTTGACCGCGATTGCTAGATGCGCCGTGCGGATGCGTGCGTCGGTCCGGCCGCCGGCGAGGGTGAGGCGGAGTGCAGGCATGTCCGGAAAATCGACTTCGGCCGGGCCCAGCGCCGGAAAATCTGTCGGGAGGTTGACCTCGACGCGCAGGGTGCCAGCCTCGAATGAGGTATCGGCGTGAACGGGGAGCCACCCCTCCGCCGTGGTCACGCTGGTCTGTAGCCGCGGCACACCGGACTCGAAGCTCCCGTCGAGCTGCAACGCGAGCGTGATCCGGCGCATACCGCCCCGCAACGCCAGCAGCGGCGTGGCGAAGATCGCATGCGCTTCCGCACGGGTGCCGGCAATTGGCGCCGCCACGCCAAGAAGCGGGTCGCTCAACGTCCCGTCCGGACCGGGTGCGAACCGCACCAACGTCGCGTCCCGCTGCCATAGCCGCGCCTCGCGCAAGGTCGCGCCGGTGACGGCCAGGGCGGCATCGGTCACGAAGCTGACCGGCGCGCCGTCGGCGCCCTTGCCCGCCGGGATCAGACTGCCCTGTAGCAGCGCCGAGCGTGTGCCCGGCCTCGGCACGAATGCCAACAGCATCCGATCGGGGCGTGCTTTTGCTGGCGTGGCGTGCAGCAACTTGGCTTGGTAATGGTCGATCCACTGTTGCGGGATGCGGTTGAGCAGCGCGGTGGCGTGCGCGAAGAGCTGGGCGAAGGTAATCAGCAGCGCCGGGTGGGCGCTGTGGTCGCCCGAGGCGAGCGATGCAACGAGCGCATCGTCCGCGCGGCGGCCGAGTTGGCGCATTTCGCTGAGAAAGTGCTCAACCGCGTCGGCGAGCTCGCGAAGCATCCGGTCTGCCCAGGCCCGCTCGACCGCTTCGGCGACGCCGCGCGCCTCGCCTTCGAGCATCGCCCGGCGCCACGGCCGGCGCAGTTCGTGCCAATGCGCGTGGCGGAAGTGCGCGGTCAGCTCCGCCTCTTCGGCTGCCGCGACATGATCGACCAGCCGCTGCAGCTGCGGGCCCAGCACGCGCTCGATCACTTCCTCGGCGAGCAGCCGGATCGATTGGCCGCGCGTGACGCCCCCCAAGTCGGCTGGCGCCAGCCAGGCGTCGAGATCGTCGGCGAAGCGCAACAACCCTTCGACTAGCCGGGTCAGCAGCATTTCGTTCTCGTGCGGGCTACCGCCGCGCCGCGCCTGTTCGAGCAAGCCGTCGAGCGGTTCGGCGCGCGCATCGATCCGGGCGGTGACAAGCAGTGCCAGCACGAAGCTCGGATCGGCGAGCAAGACGCGGCGCCAATTGCCGTCGACTGCGCCGGAATCGTCGTGAAAGGCAATGTCCGCAGCCGACCGCGCGATGTCCGCCAGCATCTCGGCTAGACTGCGCGGATCTAGGCGCGTGTTCGCCGGGTCGAAAGCAGCGGGCGCGCGGCCGGCCTGGCTCGCCCAGCGCGTGATCAGTCGGGGGGTAGGCGCGATCACGGGCCCTCCACCAGCGTGCCCTCATTCGTGTAGAAGGGGAAAACGAGGTTGTTGCGCGTGTTGGTCGCACGTACGCGATAGTCCACACCGATCAGTACCAGCGCCGGATCGTCCGGGTCGATCGTCGCGATGACGTCGATCAAGTCGATGCGCGGCTCCCATCGGAGGATCGCGGTGGAGACGATCTCGCGCAGCTCGCTGAGCAGGCTCGCGGTGAGGTCGGCAAAGACGAAGCGTGGCAGGTCGCAGCCATAAGTGGGGACCATCACCCGCTCGCCCTGCGGCGTGGAGAGCAGGATGAACAGGCTCTGGCGGATGTCGGTGTCGCCTTCCTCCATCTCTGTGCCGAGCGTTGCCGAGGAGACGCGCGGCGGGAAGCTCCAGCCGCGGCCGAGGAAGGCGATGGGCTTGGCGGGAGGCGCCATTTATCCCCCGATCAGCACGGTGGGCAGGCCAAACACGACGCTGCCGCCATGCGCGCAGGTGTCGCCCAGGCGGGCGGCGGGCATGCCGGCGATCAGCACCGTCGCTGATCCCATCACGATGCTGTCGGGCGGGCCGACGCAGACTGCCATGTCGCCGATCCGCGCGGCGGGCAGGCTGCCGATCAGCACCGTCGGCGCGCCGGGGCCGCTGATCGGGCCGCCGACATGCGGGATCGGCGGGACGCCGGGGGTCTGCATCGGGCACGCATGCATGTCGGTGAGGCGTGCGGCGGGGGGCATCAGTTGATCTTCACCAGTGCGCCGTTGACCTCGAGGACCGCCGCAGCCTTCAAGGAGCCCACGCCGTTGCTGGCGAGCGCGAGTTGGCCCGATGCCGTGGTGTTGATCTGCACCGCGCTCGTGTCGCACTTCACAGCAGCCTTGATTTCTAGATTGGCGCCGCAATCGATCGTCATGTTGGCAGCCGACTTGATCGTCATGTTCGCGGCGCTGATCAGCTCGACCGCGTCGCTCTTCATCACCAGCTTGTTGGCGTTGGGATCGGTGATGGTGACCGTGCCCGTCTTGTCGTCGAGTTCGACATAGCGGCCACCCGGGGTGCTGATCTTGAGGATCACATCCTTGTCGTTGAAATTGACCTCCATCTTCGAGCGGGTGACCAGCGCCTTGACGTCGTTGGGCTTGTCGGGCGTGTGGGTCGGTGCGCGCGCGCTCGAATAGACGCTGCCCATAATGACTGCGCTCGCCGGGTCTTCGTTCATGAAGCCGAGCACGACTTCGTCGTCGACTTCGGGGAGGAACGACCAGCCGAACCCCTTCGAGGCATAAGGCTGGCCGAGCCGAGCCCAGACCGCGTTGTCTGCGTCCGTGAGCGGCAGCGTCACCTGCACGCGGAAGTCGCCATTGGGATCCTCGGCGACCGCCTTGACCTGGCCGACATGCAGCCCGCGCAGTGCCGGAGCGAGCCCGGCGGCGGGCGGGTCGGCGATCTTGCGGTCGCGGCTGGCGAAGCGCTCGGCGGGCATGCCGAGATCGGCGATACTATGCCAGTCGCCGCCGCGGATCAGGTGGCGGACGCCGCTGACGAAGGCGTCGCCATTGAAGCGCTCGCCCAGCCCGTCGAGCGTAACCGTCTTGCCTGGCTTGGCCAGGGCGCTGCCCTGGAACTTTACCGTCCCGACGAATTGCGAGAGCTTGGCGCGCATCGCCGCGGCCGCGGACCATTTGCCGAGCGCGGCGTCCGAGCGTGCCGCCGCTGTCTGCTGGACGAAGGCGGTCACGCCGAGCACGGCGGCGAGCGTCGCGACTTCGATATTGCCGGGGACGGTGACGTCGGTCGTGCCGCTAGGCCCCGCCTCCATGACGGCCTGGTCGGTATAGCTCCAGGCGCGGCTGTTGACCTTGCCCTCGCCGATCTGGGGCACCGCGTCGATCTGCGCGTCGAACGCCAGGATCGAATCGCCATATTCGAGCGTGAGCACGGCGGTGCCTCCGACGGTGGGGTCGATGATGTCGACTTTCCGGTCCTCGACGAGCACCAGGCATCCGCTCGCCTCGGCGCGCAGCAGCATCAGGTCCCAGTCCGAAGCATGCGCCTGGACCATCGCCTCTACCGGGGCGGTGCCCGCGGCGTTGGTTCCCATGCTGCCGTCATTGGCCGAGACCAGGGCCGCGATCAGCGCGGCGTCGGTTGCCTTTTCGGTGACGGCGCTGTGGCGGGAGAGCGTCATCTTGAGCAACGGATCGGCGGTCTCGACGACCAGCTGCGCCGAGGTCCCGGGCAGGATGCGCAGCCCGTGGCGGACGACGACGCCTTTGTGGATCACTGCCAGGTCCGAGCCATAGCCGGCGGAGAGCACGATCTTGGCGCCGGGGACGAAGGTCTCGGCATCGCTGAACGGGAAGCTCTCGGTGTCGGGCTGGCCGTCGTAAAGGATGATCCGCGCGCGGGGTATGCGATTGGCTTCCCACCAGATTTCGACCGAGGCGATCTGGTCGGTATCGACCGTCTCGCCATCGGCAGTCAGCTCGAGCGTGACCGGCAGGCCGGTCTTCGATCCCGGCGAGACCGCGTTCATCGCCCAGCCTGCGCAAGCGGTGGGAAGACCAGCGCCTGGCCGGGCTCGAGGGTGCGGAAATCGTCGAGCTTATTATGGTCAGCGATCGCTAGATAATAGCGGCTATCGCCATAGATGCGGTGGCACAGCAGCGGCAGCGTGTCGCCGGCGAGCACGGTGACGATATGCGTCAAATCGGGCGAACTCAGTTTCTGCGCGGCGCGCCCGTCGGTATTGTCGTGATAGCCGAGAAAGGTAGCCTTGACCTTGGCGCGGAGCGCCGTGCCGTCGGGCGCGAACAGCGTGCGGTCGATCCCCATCGTCTTGAGCCGTCCCTTGAACAACAGACTGCCCCAGGCGAGCTGAACGTAATTGGGCGAGTGGATGTCGCCGTTGATCTCGTAGATCAGCCGGCGCAGGTCTGCGAGCTGGTCGTCGACCGGCTTGGTCGGTGCGTCGGGGACGGTGCCGGTCCCGTCGAACACGAGCTCGAGTTCGAGCGCCTCCCCCTTGTCACGGTTGAACACAACTTTCTTGCCGGTGCCGCCCGCGCCCTGCTGCCTGGTGTAGCAGACTCCCATCGCCTGCGAATATTGGCTGGGGTTGATCATCACCTTGATTGGATTGGGCTTGGTCTTGGCCTGGCCGTTGAAGCCCGGATCTGCGAACCCCGTGATCGTCAACTTGTCGAGGCCGCCCTTGCCGGCCATCTCACCACTCCTCACGCCGCGCGAGCTCGGCGAGCACCGCCTCGACGCAGCGCTCGACCAGGGCCGCTTGCTTTTCCTCTTCGTCGCCCTTTTCGTCGTCGCAGTCGCAAAGCTCCATGATCGAGCGTGGGCCGCGGGGCTGCTCGACTTCGCCAGGATCCTCGGCGACGCGCATCTGGATGGCGATCTCGCGGATTTCGAGCGGCATCAGGCGGCCTGCGGGAAGTTCTGGCGCTGGAAGAACTGGTAGGTCAGCTCGACCGTCTCGATCAGCACGTCGTTGCCCATCGCGTTGAGCGGGGTGTGCTCCCAGCGCAGCGGATAGGCGCCGAATACGTTCCACGCGACCAAGGGCTGCTTCTTCTCGTTGATCAGCTTGATTCCTATGGTCTTGGCACTGCCTCCGCGCTGCTGGACCAGTCCGCCGGACAGTGCGTGCGCCACCCAGCCGCCGAATGTCGACTTCTGCGTCACCACGCCGCGCTTGAGCAGCAGGTTCGAATATTTGGTGCGCGTCGGCAGGCGGTGGACGAAGCGGTTCTGCCCGCCCTCGACGACATCCTCGGTCTCGAACTGCACTTCGAGCCCCGACACTTCCTGGAAGCTGGTATCGCTTTCCGCGCCGTCGATGTCGACGCGGAAGGCGAATACCGGTGGGGGAACGTAGATATCGTCTTCGCGCAGCGGGCGTTCGCGCGGATCCTTGGCTAGGGGGGGCGAAGGCATCAGGCAGCCTTCACCGCCAAGGTCTCATAGGCGAGCTCGAGCGTCTCGATCGCGACTTCGCTAGCGTCGGACTTCATGTCGGTCGCCTGCATCTTGACCGGAAACGCATTGGTCAGCGTCCAGGTCATCATCGGCGACGCCTTTTCGTTGAGCAGGTTGATGATCACTGTGCGGCGCTTGATGATGTTGAGCTGGGTCTCGTTGAACCAGTCCCAGAAGATCGAATCCTTGGTGAACACGCCTTTCTTCAGCGTGACGTTGCCGACGCTGCGCAGTCCCGGCATCTTGATCGGCGAGAACACCGCGCTGTCGCCGTGGCGATATTCGATCGCTTTGGCCTCGCTCTCGAGTCCGCTGATCTCGGAAAAGCCCTGTGTCTTGCCGTCGCCGAGATCGATGTTGAAATAGAATTTGGGAAGCGGCCAGACTTCATCCTGTGCACTGCCGTCAGCCATGATCTGCTCCTGTCAGAAATTGGAAAGGGAAAAGCGGGTCCTCAGGCGCCGCCGAGCATCTGCTGCTTGAAGGTGAGTTCGATGAACTCGGCCGGGTGGACCATCTGCAAGGTGACTTGCACCCGCATCACGCCGTTGAGCACATCGTCGGGCGTCATCGTGCTGCCGAGCCCGGCGACGACGTTGTAGGCCTGGGCCGGGCTGTTCCCCATCAGCCCGCCCGACGCCCATAGGCCGTGGAGGAAGCTCTCGATCATCGAGACGACGGTGACCCAGGTCTGCGCGGTGTTGGGACGGAAGACCATCGCATCGAGCGCCTGCTTCACCGACTGCTCGACATAGATCATCGTCCGGCGCACCTGGATGTAGCGCCAGTCGTTCGACAGGCTGTCGAGCGTGCGCGCGCCCCAGATCAGGCTGCCGCGACCCTGGAAGGTGCGGATCGCATTGATCGCGAGGCCTTGGACCGGGACGTTGAGGTCGTCCTGGTCGTCGCCGGCGATCGGCAATTTGGGCATCACCATAGTCGCGATACCGACATTGGCGGGCGCGTTCCACACCCCGCGCGAGGCGTCGTTGGTCGCCCAGACGCCGGCCATCGCGCCGCTGGTCGGCAGGACGCCCTGCGTCGCGGCGATCGCAGTGAGCAGGTTCTGGAAGCCGGGAACGGTGGCGACCAGTGCCGACGTCAGTTGTTTGTGGGTAATGCCCGTCGCCACCGAATTGGTGTCGGCGGGCTTGGGGAGCACCGCCAGCGAGCTGCCGATCTGCTGGACGTAGCTAGCATAGATCGTCTTGCCCTTCTCACTGAGCAGCGCGAGGTTGGCGGGCGGGGTCTCCCCATTCGCGGGCGGCGGCGAGGGCGGCGGTGTCGCGCTGGCGCCGCCTTCCTGGGTCTCGGTATTGGCGGGTTTGGTCGGTGGCGGGGGCGGCGCGGGATAGGCGCCTGTCAGGACGCTCAGCAAGGCGGTCTGCAGCGTCGTCTTGTTGTCGCCGTCTGTGGCGAAGTTGGAGATATCGATCTCGCTCGGCGACACAACCGACGTCACCAAGGGCGGGAAATAGGCCGCGCCGAATCGCCACATCTCGGGCGGCACCTGCGACGATATGCCGGTGCGGAACGCAGTGACCACCGCTTTCCAGTCGTCACGCGGGCCGAGCGTGTTCGCGCCCCAGACGTCGAGCAGCGCCATCCGGTCGCCTGTCTTGGCGCAACTGCGCAGCATCTGCGAGGTGACATTGGCGAAGTCGGTCCGGTTGGCGAGCTGCATCGCATCTGGGATCGCCACCATCGTCGGCCCTACGAAGCTCTCGCAAACCTTGAGCGCCCCGATGAAATCGTCGGGAGAGACGGTAGTGGGCGTGTCCGCCGTACCGAACGCGCCGCACGAAATGACGAAGCAGGCCCCGCCGCCATTGGCGTAGAACAGCCGCATGCTGTTGTAGAGATTGAAGATGTTCTTGCCGACCTGCATCAGCGCATAAGAGTTGGTGCCGTCGAGTGAGACATTGCCCCAATTGGTGTCGGGCGAGGCGGCGGGAGTGGGGGCTGGGG
>NZ_JBYSXG010000014.1:53381-91843 GCF_058782005.1 Sphingomonas sp. FW306-1B-B10E | reverse complement strand
ACCCCAACCCCTCCCCTGAAGGGGAGGGGCTCAAGAAGGGCATGAAGAACACCGGCATCCCCGCCAACCGCATCGTCTTCTCCGAGAAGTTCGCCTGCCCGGTCTCCGGCTTCACCATCGCCGAGATCGAGCCCCGCCTCTTCAGCTTCAACGCCCCCCAGGGCGCCTGCCCGGCCTGCGACGGCCTCGGCGAGAAGCTCGAGTTCGACGAGGACCTCGTCGTCCCCAATCACGACCTCACGATCAAGAAGGGCGCGATCGTGCCCTGGGCCAAGTCCAACCCGCCCAGCCCCTATTACATGCAGGTGCTCGGCTCCCTCGCCCGCGAGTTCGGCTTCAGCCTCGACACCCCCTGGTCGGAGCTGCCGCCCGAGGTCCACTATGCGATCCTCCACGGCACCCGCGGCAAGCCCGTCACCCTGACCTTCGTCGACGGCCGCAAGTCCTACGACGTCAAGAAGCCCTTCGAAGGCGTGATCGGCAACCTCAACCGCCGCATGCTCCAGACCGAAAGCGCCTGGATGCGCGAGGAGCTCGCCAAGTACCAGGCGTCGCACCCCTGCGAGACCTGCAACGGCGCCCGCCTCAAGCCCGAGGCGCTCGCGGTCAAGGTCGCGATGCGCGACATCTCGAGCGTCACCCGCCTCTCGGTGGTCGACGCGCTCGCCTTCTTCGCCGCCCTCCCCGACCAGCTCACCCCACAGAGCAAGGAAATCGCCCGCGCGATCCTCAAGGAGATCGACGAGCGCCTCGGCTTCCTCAACAATGTCGGGCTCGACTATCTCAATCTCGACCGCACCAGCGGCACCCTGTCGGGCGGCGAATCCCAGCGCATCCGCCTCGCCAGCCAGATCGGCTCCGGCCTCTCCGGCGTGCTCTACGTCCTCGACGAGCCGAGCATCGGCCTCCACCAGCGCGACAACGACATGCTGCTCGCCACCCTCCGCCGCCTCCGCGACCTCGGCAACACCGTGCTCGTCGTCGAGCATGACGAGGACGCGATCCGCACCGCCGATTACGTCATCGACATGGGCCCCGGCGCCGGCGTCCATGGCGGCGAGGTCGTCGCCCAGGGCACGCTCGACCAGGTCCTCGCCACGCAGGGCAGCGTCACCGCCGACTATCTCAACGGCACCCGCGAAGTCCCCCTTCCCGCCAAGCGGCGCAAGGGCAACGGCAAGAAGCTCACCGTCCACAACGCCACCGCGAACAACCTCACCGGCGTCACCGCGAGCATTCCGCTCGGCACCTTCACCTGCATCACCGGCGTCTCGGGCTCGGGCAAGTCGAGCTTCACGATCGACACGCTCTACGCCGCCGCCGCGCGCCAGCTGAACGGCGCGCGCATCCTCGCCGGCAAGCACGACAGGATCACCGGGCTCGAGCATCTCGACAAGGTGATCGACATCGACCAATCGCCGATCGGCCGCACCCCGCGCTCCAACCCCGCGACCTATACCGGCGCCTTCACCCAGATCCGCGACTGGTTCGCCGGCCTGCCCGAGGCGCAGGCGCGCGGCTACAAGCCCGGCCGCTTCAGCTTCAACGTCAAGGGCGGCCGCTGCGAGGCGTGCACCGGCGACGGGCTGCTCAAGATCGAGATGCACTTCCTCCCCGACGTCTACGTCACTTGCGACGTCTGCCACGGCCAGCGCTACAATCGCGAGACCTTGGAAGTGAAGTTCAAGGGCAAGAGCATCGCCGACGTGCTCGACATGACCGTCGAGGACGCGCACGAGTTCTTCAAGGCGGTCCCCCCGATCCGCGACCGCATGGCGATGCTCGCCGAGGTCGGGCTCGGCTATGTCAAGGTCGGCCAGCAGGCGACGACGCTCTCGGGCGGCGAGGCGCAGCGCGTCAAGCTCGCCAAGGAACTCGCCCGCCGCGCCACCGGCCAGACGCTCTACATCCTCGACGAGCCCACCACCGGCCTCCATTTCGAGGACGTCCGCAAACTCCTCGAAGTGCTCCATGCATTGGTCGAGCAGGGCAACACCGTGGTGGTGATCGAACACAATCTCGACGTCATCAAGACCGCCGACTGGATCCTCGACCTCGGCCCCGAGGGCGGCGTCAAGGGCGGCGAGATCGTCGCCCAGGGCACGCCGGAACAGGTGGCGAAGGAGCCGCGGAGCTTTACGGGGAAGTATCTCGCGCCGTTGCTGGAGCGAGGGAAGGGCGCGACGCGGGCCGTGGCGGCGGAGTAGGCATTCTATCTCTTCCCGTATGCGGGGAGTGGCAGTCGCACTATGCTTGATGCCGAGCACTCGCTCCCCTTTAAGCTTTCCGCCGAACACATTCGGCGAAATGAATAGAAGGTATGGTTGCGCATTGGACGCAACTGTTCAAAGCTGACGATTGGGGGATCGGATGCCGTTCTATTTTCGAAAATCCGTTAACGCAGGACCATTTCGCTTCAACATTTCTCAGCACGGTTTCGGGGCGTCGGTGGGAGTCAAAGGGCTCCGCATCGGCACCGGACCTCGTGGGCATTACGTGCATGCCGGAAGCAATGGCTTTTACTACCGCGCTACAATAGGTCACGCTTCTTCCGCCGGGATGAAAGGCCCCGCCCCGCTCTCACAGACACAGCATTGGCTACCGGACGATTCCGATATGATCCCGATCACATCCGGAAACCTATTGGCGATGCAGGACACTGTCGTCGCTAACATTCTCCAAGAGATAAATACCAAGCATCGCCAACCCCGCCTAAGCCTCATACTTGGCTTAGTATCCACATTGGCCGCCATAGCGATCGTCTCAAATTTTGGAGTGTTCTCGGTACTACCGTCGCTCTTGCTTGCGATCGCCGGCGCCATATTCGGCAGTTGGCTCGACTCATATAAGCGGGCTGTCGTTCTGTTCTACGACGATGAGGAAGTCATAGCGCCAATCTTTCGGGAGATATCACTAGCATTTGACGGCCTGGCGGGATGCGCAGGGAAATGGCACATCCGAGCGGCAAAACCGGTCTATGACCTTACGACATGGAAGCGCCAAGCAGGCGCCTCGCGCCTCGTTGAACGCAAGGTGGCGACCCTCGCTTATCAGTTGCCGCCTATCATAAAATCGAACGTAATCCCGCCCGTCGTTCAGGCGGGAAATCGGCGTATATATTTTTTCCCTGATATGGCCTTGGTTGAAGGCGGCGGCACATTTGGCGCTGTCAGTTATGAGGCACTTTCGCTGCGATCGGAACCCTCGAACTTCATTGAGGAGGGAAGCGTCCCGCAAGACACGGAAATTCTCTACTACACTTGGCAGCATCCAAATAAATCAGGCGGCCCTGACCGCCGCTTCAAATACAATCGCCAGCTACCCGTCTGCCGTTACGACTTACTACATCTGACGAGCGGTAGCGGCATGAATGAACTATTTGAATTTTCTCGCCAAGGATTAGCAAACGTATTTATCAACGCTATTAAGAACTCCCCTCGACAAATCAACCCTGAAGTTACTGCCCTTCCGTCACCTCCCACACCGGAGAATTCGGATACCGCAGAGCGGGATGAGCGCTGGCTTCCAAGATGGGCCGCCGCTGCCTTGTGGCTAATTGGACTTCTATCTACTGCTTTCATTCTCTTTGGATTGGCCCGCATGGCGCCTTCAGCACCCTCTCCAATCGCCGAACCGGCCGAAACTCCTGCGCCGAAAGCAATGTTCGTCGCAGCGGCAGGCTTAAATTGCCGATCCACGCCATCCGTCACCAGTGAGGTGGTTAAAGCCTTCCGGAGCGGAGAGGGCATCCTTGTGCAAAGTCAGCAGGGAAAATGGTCTGAAATAAAATTAGAAACCGGCGCCTGCTGGAGCGTATCGAGCGGCCTATCGGTAGCGAAGCCTGTGGTTAAGAAGCCAGTTCGCCGAAAGAAGGTGCGAAAGAAGGTCATCAGCCCGCCGGAAAGCGAACCAGAAACGTCACTTCCCGAAATCTATTGATGCACCGACCAGCCGGACTGCGCTGAAAGCCGCCGGCGTCATACAGTTTAAGTGTACTGAGTGCGGAAATCGCAACTTCGGTCGGGAAGACGCGCCGCACCTCTTCCTGCCGCCACCTACCCGCGCTATATTCCACGGATGGCCAAGCTCTCGCCCATCGAGTCCGAATTCGCGACAACCGAAGAGGCCGAGGCGCATGACGCCTGGGTCCGGGCCAAGGTCGAAGCCCGGCTGGCGGACAACGCGCCCGGCATACCGCACGAGGAAGTCATGGCCCGGATGCAGGCCATCATCGATCGTCGCCAACAGGGCTGATGCCTCCGCTGATCTGGCATCCCGGGGCGCTGGACGACCTTGAGACGATCGTCGACTTCATCGAAGCCCGTAACCCGCTTGCCGCCCGGCGCATCGGCGACGCCATCCGCCACACCGCCGCGCAGCTACCTGCTCATCCCCACGCCTATCGGCCCGGCCGCGTGCCCGGCACGCGCGAGGCGGTTGTCCACCCGAACTACGTCCTGATCTATCGCGTCTCCGAGATCATCGAAGTCATGGCAGTGATCCACGCCCGCCAACTTTATCCCTGACTCCTTCGCGTCCTCTGCGTCCTCTGCGCGAGCCCTTCTTCTTCGCGCCTTCGCGCCTTCGCGCCTTCGCGTGAACTATCCTTCTTCGTCGTCACCCCGGACTTGTTCCGGGGCTCACCGCGCCGCCAGCGAAAAGCAAGCCGGCTCCAGCGCATCGCCCAGTCGCGCGGTGGATCCCGGCCCAAGCCTGTCCTGAGCGCCTGCCTTGCAGGCAGTCGAAGGGGCCGGGATGACGGTGAGAAAGGCGCCGACATGTTACCTTGCCGCCACGCCTCGCGACAAAAGAACAAACAGCAAACAAACCGCTTTCCTACAGCCCCCCTTCCGGCATATCTGGCGAGTCGCCTTCCGCGAAAATGGAGCGACGCCCGATGTCCGACACCCGCTACACCGCCTCCCGCCCCCAGGCGTCCGCGCGATGAACGCCCTCGCCACCCTCCCCGCCGATCGCACCCGCCACGACGGCTGGAACGCCGATCGCCAGCGCGGCTTCCTCGCCGCGATCGCCGATGGCGCCACGGTCGAGGCCGCGGCGAAGAGCGTCGGCATGTCGGCCACCGCCGCTTACGCCTTTCGCCGCCGCGCGCCCGGCGCCGCCTTTGCGCTCGGCTGGAGCGCCGCCAACCTGCTCGCCCGCGAAAAGCTCGCCGCCACGCTGACGTCGCGCATCTATGACGGCCAGGTCGACACGATCACCCGCGCCGACGGCTCGACCTACACCCGCCACCGCTTCGACAACCGCCTCGCCTCCGCGATGCTCGCCCGCGCCGATCGCTATGCCGACGATCCCGCCCAGGGGCCGATGGTCGCCGCGGCGCGGCTGGTCGCGCAGGATTTCGACGCGTTCCTCGACGTGATCGGTCGCGACCAGGGACCGGCGCGCGCCGGCATGTTCCTGAACGCCCGCGCCGCGACCGCGCTGGACCTCGCGCCGATCGCCGCGCTCGCCCGCGCCGATCGCTTCTGCCGCGCCGGCGCCGGCTGCGCCGCCGAAGTCGACACCAGCGACCTCGACCCCGCCGAGCGCGCGGGCTGGACCGGCGAGCAATGGTGCCGCGCCGAGGCCGCCGGGCTGTTCGTCGCCGCTCCGCCCGCTCCCGATTCCACCGCGCCGGACCCGCAACTTTCTAAACTTCAGCAGCGCGACGCGGCGCTCCAGGCCTTTCTCGACGCAAATCTGCCCCCCGCGCGCGACCCTGCCGAACCGGTCTGGTGGGACGGGCGGTTCGGCACCTGGCGCACGCAGTTTCCGCCGTCCGACGATTTCTTCGGCGAGGAGGAGGGCACATTCGGCGAGGAGGGCTATTCGCGCGCGCTGACCGAAGCGGAGGCGGCGGCCTATGGTGCCGATTACTTCGCCGAGGTCGCCGAGCGGAGCGTGCGCGAGGGCCGGCTGCGCGACTTGTTCTTCGGCTTCGCCACGCCGACCGAGGAAGAGCTGGCGGCAGCTGCCGCGCTGGCGGAACCGCCCGTCGAACAACCCGAAAATCCCCCGGCTGCGGCGAACCCCGCGCCGCCCCGCGCGTTGACGCTCCAGACCGCCAATCCCGGCGATGGGAGTGATGCCATGAGTATTTTCGGCAAGATCAAGGACGCGATCTTCGGCCATCCCAAGGCCCAGGCGCAGACGCCCGCCCAGAGCCAGGCGCCCGCCCAGGCCCAGGCTCCCGCAATGCCGCAGATCCAGCAGCCCGCCGCCGCCCAGCCCGCCGCGCCCGCCGAGCCGGTGGACGTCGAGAACGTGCTGATGGTGTTCGAGACCGAGCGCGGCAGCGCCGACCTCAACTGGCGCAGCTCGATCGTCGACCTGATGAAGCTGCTCGGCCTCGATTCGAGCCTCGAGAACCGCAAGGAACTCGCCACCGAGCTCGGCTATACCGGCGCCAAGGACGGCAGCGCCGAGATGAACATCTGGCTCCACAAGGCAGTGATGGAACAGCTCGAAAAGAGCGGCGGCAAGGTCCCGGCCAGCCTCAAGGACTGAGGCTCACAGAAGAGAGAGGTTCACGCAAAGGCGCGAAGGCGCAAAGATGTAAGCCCAGCCACGGCACTCGGTTGCCGCGTCAGCGACTGGAAACGCCCCAGCGACGATTCCGTCCGCTGCACGAAGGCTGCCTTCTTCGCGCCTTCGCGTGAATCAATCTCTTCTTCGAAGCCTCGACGACCAACCGGAACCGGCCCCCGCCCCGCCCGTTTCCCCGCCACGCCGCAACAGGAAAAGCACGATGGATTACAAGAAGCTAAGCCTCGGCCTCGGGCTGTTCAGCATCGCGCTCGGCGCCGCCGAACTGCTCGCCGCGCGGCGGATCGCCGAGACGCTGGATGCCGACGGGCATGACGGCATCGTCCGCGCGTTCGGCGGGCGCGAGATCGCCGCGGGGATCGGCATCCTCACCCAGCCGGCCAATTCGACGACGATCTGGAACCGCGTGCTCGGCGACACGATGGATCTGGCCGCGCTCGGCGCCGCCGCGCGCAATGCGCCGCGCAATGCCGCAGTCTGGGGTGCGCTCGCCTTCGTCGCCGGCGCGACCGCGCTCGACATCTTCACCGCGCGCGGCCTCGATACCGAGACCGGCAAGGCGCTCCCTACCGAGGCGAAGGGCGCGCTCGCTTGAAAGCGGGCGACCCGCGTCCTACATTAACCCTAGGCGCCCGCCGCGATGCGGCTGTTCCGCGATGGAACTCCGGCGCCCTTCGTCCTTTCTCGCAAAGCAGGGATGCCGGCCTTCGCGCCGATCTCCGCCTGCGCCCGGCCTCGGCCGGACGGACGTTTCGAAAACCCCAATTGGATACAGAATGAACTTTTTCAGCCATATCGAAGACACCCAGATTACCCGCGGCGCCCGCAAGGCGTTCGATGCCTTCGTGCCGCTCCACCGCCGCCTATTCCCGATCGAGCAGTGCCCGCGCGAAGTCGCCCGCGCCGCCGTCCGCGAAGTGCTCGGCTGAACCAGCCCTCGGGGCGCGGCTTGACCGCCGTGCCCTTCCCGCCGACGCGCCGCTTGCAATGTAGGATTTGGCCTGCTTGTCTCGGCGCTCGGGCTCAGGGTCGCGCTCTTTGACACCGTCCAAGATGCGCTTGATCGCGCCGTCGCTTCGCCCAAGAAGAGTCCAAGTCGCGCCGCCCGCATTCCATACATTCTTCGCCGATCGATTCGGCAAATCCGCGGCGCCATGCTATGTCGCGACTCATCACCGGCATGCTGAATTCGTAAGCGCCGGTGGCTGAGAGACTGGACCGTGCTCCCGCTTACCGACGTTCGGAGCTTTGCCATGGACCTCGACTATCTGAGCAGACGTCACGCCGACGAACTCGCCCGCGCCGCAGCCGCCGACAGTGCCCCCGCGCGCCTCGCCCATCAGGCCATGGCGCGCAGCTACGCCGCCCTCATCGCTGCGAACAAGCGCGGCAGCAGCCCAGCGCCGCGCCCCGCCGCCCCTGGCGACCTTCACGCCGAGTGAGCAGCAGACTGCGACGATCGGCTTCCCTCCTTTCAAGGGAGGGGCTAGGGGTGGGTAAGAAAAGGTCGGGCTCGATGCCCGGCCTTTTCTTCTGGCGAGCAAGTAATTGGCTCGCCGACGCTCCGGGCCTCGGCCTCACGCTTTGGTAAAGACCGCGGCGACCACTGCGATCCGGTCGACCTCGGCATAAGCCGGCTGGGCGAGCTCCTCGCCGAACACGTCGGGATCGATCTCGCGGTAGCGCAGCGCACAGCCCTCCGCCGCGGCAAGCTCCGCCAGCGCCGCGCCGAGCACATCCTCGCCGCGGACGATCGCGCTGCCGGTATAGAGGATCAGCCGCCCGCCCGGCGCGAGCCGTCGCAGCGCCATCTCGGCCATGTCGACCGACACCTGCCCGCCGTGCATCGCCCCGCCGTCGCGATAGGTCCGGGCATCCTCGTCGATGATATAAGGCGGGTTGGCCAGCGCGAGGTCGATGGAGGCGACGATCGGATCGAGCCTCTCGCTCTCCACGCCGCGGATCGCGACCCCCGCTGCCGCGGCGTTGATCGCGGCGAGGCGCAGCGCCGCCGGGTTGACGTCGGTCATCCACGCCGTCGCCTCGGCGCAGCGCTGCGCGGCGACCATCGCCCCGACGCCCGATCCGGTGCCGATGTCGACGATCGTCGCGCCGCGGGGCGCCGGCGCCGCGGCGA
Source organism: Sphingomonas sp. FW306-1B-B10E (assembly GCF_058782005.1). Classification (NCBI taxonomy): domain Bacteria; kingdom Pseudomonadati; phylum Pseudomonadota; class Alphaproteobacteria; order Sphingomonadales; family Sphingomonadaceae; genus Sphingomonas; species Sphingomonas sp. FW306-1B-B10E. Next base: position 83,157 of record NZ_JBYSXG010000014.1, on the reverse strand, counting down.
GCTCGGCCGCGATCAGGTCGGCGAACCGATAACTGTCCGGCCCGAAGAACACCGAATCCTCGGCCTCGGTCGGGTAAGCCGAATGGAGATAGAGATCCTGCTTGAGCGACGACACGCGCAGCCGGCTCCGGCACAGCCCGTCTCCTGCCTCGGCCAGCGCGCCGCCCGCGTCGAGCAAAGCGAGCAATTCGGGCTCGATCAGCCCGGGCGCGAAGGGCAGGCTCCAGCCGAGCACGTCGGCAAGGTCGCGGGCGGTCCGGCGGTCGGCGCGCGCCACGACCCGGGCATGCGTCGCCGGGGTCGGCGTGACGAAGCGATAGCCGCGCCGCTTGAGCGTCTCGAGGAGGCGAACCAGTGCAGCGTCGGTGTCGGTCATCGTTTCTCCAGGCACAAAAAAGCCCGCGGAGCCGTGAGGCTCAACGCGGGCTTCCTTTGATGGTGGGCGTGGCAAGGATTGAACTTGCGACCCCTGCGATGTCAACACAGTGCTCTACCACTGAGCTACACGCCCCCAAGGAGGGCGGGCTTTAGCGGGGCTTTTTGCCCCGCGCAAGCGCCCTAATTCGGAAATCAGTTGAAGCCGGCATTCTCCGACTGGAACATGCGGTCGACCTCGAGCACGAGGTCGCGCAGATGGAACGGCTTGGAGAGCACGCGGGCCTGCGGAACCTGCTTGCCGGCCTTGAGCGTGACGGCGGCGAAGCCGGTGATGAACATCACCCGCATCTCCGGCGCCATCTCGCTGGCGCGCTGGGCGAGCTCGATCCCGTCCATCTCGGGCATGACGATGTCGGTGAGCAGCAGGTCGAATCGCTCGGCCTCGAGCAAGGGGATCGCCTCGGTGCCGCGATCGACGGCGCTGACTGCATAGCCCGAGCGTTCGAGCGCGCGGGTGAGGTATTCCCGCATCACGCGGTCATCCTCGGCCAGCAGAATCCGGATCATCACTACCCCAACCAATCTAGGTCGCCATCCTATGCGCAAAGCCCTTAAAAATTTCCAGTCCGTTTACCTACGGGTGATTGCTGGCGAGGCGCGCCGTGCCTAGGCAGGGACCAGTGACGACCACGCCCGCCTTCGTCCGCTATGGCCCGCTCGAGCCGGTGACGCCGGTCGTGCTGTCGGTGCCGCATGCCGGGCGGGACTATCCGCTGGCGCTGCGTTCCGCGCTGCGGGTGCCGCTGGCGGCGCTCAAGGGGCTGGAGGATCGCTATGCCGATGCGCTCGGGCTCGATGCGCGGCGCACCGAGACGTTGTTCGTGGCGCAGCGCGCCCGGGCGTGGATCGACCTCAACCGCGGCGAGCACGAACGCGATCCGCGACTCGACGACGGCGCCGCCCGGATCGGCACCCCGCAATCGGCCAAGCTGCGCAGCGGGCTCGGGCTGGTACCGCGGCGGGTCGGCAATTCGGGCGACATCTGGCAGCGCCGCCTCTCGGCCCACGAAGTCGACCAGCGGATCGAGGCCGATCACCGGCCCTATCATGCCGCGATCGCGGCGGCGCTGGCAGCCGCGCGGATGCGCTTCGGAGTCGCGGTGCTGATCGACGTGCATTCGATGCCTTCGCTGGGTCCGGCGGAGAACGCCCCGCGCCTCGTGCTCGGCGACCGCTTCGGCAAGTCCGCCGCGGCGCGCTTCACCGACCGGATCGAGGCCGTTGCCAGGGCGCACGACGTGGCGATGGCGGTGAACGCGCCCTATTCGGGCGGGCACGTGCTCGAACGGCACGGCGAACCGCGACGCGGGATCCACGCGCTTCAGCTCGAATTCGATCGCGGGCTGTATCTCGACGCGGCGCTGGACGGCCCCGGCGAGGGACTCCCGGCGACCAGCCGGCTCCTCCGTGCGATCATCGACGCAGTGACCGACGAGGCACTGCCGACCGCACTTGCCGCCGAATAGAAAAAAGCCACCTCGTGCGGTGCACGAGGTGGCCAAGGTTCAGGGAGGAGACACGCCCGAGGGCGTGTCGCACGGCTTCGTGAAAGGGGGGACACGACGCCGTACAGGGTAAATATAGTTGACAGGCCAAGGAGTTCAAGGCCCTGCGAGGAAACGTGCCGTGACGACGCTCAACCGTTGGAGGCATCGCATGCCGCTCCCCGGCCCCGCTCCTATAGCCCAAGCGCGTCGCGAATGGTGTAGAACATGTCGGTCTGGTCGGTGAGCCCGGCGAAATTGGCGGCGCGCGGGCCGAACGCCGCGACACGCAGCTGCGTGCCGGTATGCCCCTGCGAGCCTTGCTCGGCCGTTCCGTAATTGACCGTCAGCACGGCATCGTCCTTGGTGATCAACGCCGCGGTCAACCCCGGCGCCTTGCTGCCATTGCCGATGATCTGGCTGGTATGGGCGTGGTCGGCAGTGACGATCACCAGCGTGTGCCCGTCGGCTTTTGCAAAGGCGAGCGCGACCTGCACCGCTTCGTCGAGATCGACCGTTTCGCCGATCTGACCGCACGGATTGGCGGCATGATCCTCCTTGTCGATCGACGCCCCCTCGACCTGGAGGAAGAAGCCCTCGGGCTTCTTGCCGAGCAAGGCGATCGCCTTGCGCGTCATCGCCGCCAGCGTCGGGATCCCCGCGGTGCGCTCGGGATTGACGGTGCAGCGCGCCGCCGGCTGGTCGATATTGCCGTGATGCGTGGCGCGCGGCCCCTGCCAGCGCACCGGCATATTGCCCTCGGCGAACAGTCCGAGCAGCGGGCGTTTCTGGTCGGCGCCAGTCACGGCCTCGAGCGATGCGGCATCGCGCACCACCGCATAGCCTCGCGCCGTCGCCTGTTCGAACAGCGTCTCGCCCTGCCAGGCCCCGGCGCGCGCGGCCTCGGCAAAGGTCGCCGCGCCGCCGCCCAGCACCAAATCGGGGCGCAGTGCCAGCATCTGCTCGGCGATCGAGCCGGCGCCGCCACGCTCGAGCGCGTTGCTCGGGCATTGCGCGCTGGTCGCGACCGGGCCGAAGCAACTGCGCTGGGTCACATGCGCCACCTGCGCGGCGGGCGTGGCATCCTCGATGTCGGCGGTCGTGACGTCGCCGGTGGCATAGCCCGCGGCCTTGGCGAGCTCGAGCAGCGAGCGGTGCGGCGCCTCGCGGATGTCGACGCCGATCGCGCCGTTATAGCTCTTGACGCCCGTCGCCCAGGCGGTGGCGGAAGCGGCGGAATCGGTGACGTAGTTCGGTTTCCCCGTCGCCTTGTCGAGCGAATAATGGGTGTATTGCCCGGTGACCGGCAACGCGTCGATGCCCTTGAAGTAGCCGCCCGCGCCCTCGGCATAGTCGCGCGCCAGCGTGATCTCGGAATCGCCCATGCCGTCGCCGATCAGCAGGATCACGTTGCGGACCTTCCCCTCGCGGATCAGCTGGCGATAGGCATTGGTCATGTCGCCATGGATGCGACGCGCGCCCTCGGGCTGGCTGAGGTCGCCCTTCGCCGCGCGCGACAGGTCGAGCGAAGGCGCAGCGCGTTCCTGCGCCGATGCGCCGGTGGCGAGCAGCGCGATCGCGGCGGTCGCGCAGGACAGGCGGACAGACTTCATGGAGACTCCTTCGTTGGCCACGTCGGGCGATCGCACCGTGGTGACCGCCGGGGAAAACCGCTTTCCCAACCGTGCATGGTGGGGAAAGCGCGAGCCCATAGCTCCTGCGCCGTGACAGGTTCGTGACGCGCGGAACGTTCTATCCCCCGGGTCGCGTCACAAATCTGCACCGCAGTTGACGGAAACCATATCCGCGAGTCTCGTAGAGGTAGAGGAGAGGACCTACGGAACGCCAAGCGCTGGCCGAATGGGTGGGACGCGAGATCCTGCCGCACGAACGCGACTTGCGGATTTGGCTGCAGCGGCGGCTCGTCGCCCCTGCGGACGTGGAGGATATCGTGCAGGAATGTTACTGCCGCCTCGCGCAGCTGCACGACGTCGCGCACGTGACGTTGCCGCGCGCCTATCTCTTCACGATGGCACGCAACCTCGCGCAGCGGCAGCGAAAGCGCGCCCGGGTGGTCCGGATCGAAGCGATGACCGACACGATCGACGACCAATGGGCGAGCGACCTGCCCTCCCCCGAGAGGATCGCCGCCGCGCGCGAGGAGCTCGGCCGCGTGCAAGCGGCACTCGCCACGCTTTCCGATCGGGCGCGGCGGATCTTCGTGATGCGCAAGGTGGAGGGTCTGTCGCAGAAGGAGATCGCCCAGACCCTGGGGGTCAGCGAGACGATCGTCGAGAATGAGGCGAGCCGGAGCCTGCGCGCGGTTCTAAAGCTGATGACCGAGCCGGGCACGCAATCCACGGAAGGCGTCGCGCATGCACGATCGCGCTGAGCAGGACGCCGCCGCATGGGCACTGCGCCATCCCCTCGATGCGTCGGGGCAAGCCGAACTCGAAGCGTGGCTGGCCCAGGATCGCCGTCACGCCGGCGCGCTGCTGCGTGCGCAGGCGGCGTTGAGTGTGATCGACCACGCCCTCGCCCCCGACGCACCGTCACGTGCCCTTCCCGCGCCCGCCCCGACCCGGCGCTGGCTGCTGGCGGGTGTCGGCGGCGCGGTGGCCGCGGCGATTGCGGGCGTCGTCGGGTGGCCGCGGCTCATGGGCGAGAACGTGACCACCGCCCGCGGCGAGATTCGAAGGTTGCCCCTCGAAGACGGTTCGGTCGCGACGATCGACACGAGCAGTGAATTGCGCGTCGTGATGGCCGAGGACAGCCGCCGTATCGCGCTGCGCAAGGGCCAAGTCTGGTTCCAGGTCGCCAAGGACCGCAAGCGCCCGTTCGTCGTGGATGCGGGCATCGCCCAGGCGCGCGCGGTGGGAACCGCCTTTTCGGTGCGCCGCGCCGATGCCGGCGTGGAAGTAGCCGTCACCGAAGGCACCGTGGCGGTCTGGGCCAGCGACGCCAGTGGCAGCATGACCATCCTCGAAGCGGGCCAGTTCGCCACATTCCGTCCGGGCGAGGCAGCGCCGAAGACGGGAACCGCGCCCGCCGCGATCGAGCGGTCGCTGGCGTGGCGCAGCGGCGAGATCTCGCTGGAGAACGAGACGCTGGCGAGCGCGGTTGCGAAATTCAATCGCTACAATCGCCAGCAATTGGTGATCGCGGACCGGGCCCTGGCCGACGAACGGCTGGTCGGGCTCTTCCAGATCGACAGCCCGGAGGTCTTCGCCGAATCGCTGCGCGCCTCGCTCGACGTCGCGGTCACCAGCACGCCTACCGAAATCCGGCTCTCGCGCAAAAACGTGCCCCGGCCCTGACGGAAACGCGCCGGCGCGGACTCTTGTTGACGAGAGCGTACCGGCAACAGGGCGCCCGATAAAATCCGGGGAGGATCGAATGACATTTGCGCGTATCCATTGGCTGGGCAGTGCCGCCGCGATCGTGTGTGGCATCGCTTTTCCCGCCGAGTCCGCCGCCCAGATCCGGCGCTTCGACGTTGCCGCGCAGCCCGCGCGAACCGGCATCCCGCTGTTCGCGCACCAGGCCGGCATCCAGATCCTCGCGTCCGGCCCGATCACCGAGGGCGTAACGGTAAATCGCATCAAGGGCTCGATGGATGTCGCCGCGGCGCTCCGGATACTCTTGTCGGGCACCGATCTGATGCCGGTGACCGTAGGCAATGCGATTGTCCTCAAGCGCCGATCGGCAATGACGGCGCGGGCCGAGGTCGTTGCGCCCGCGGCTCCGCGCACGCTGGCGCAGGATATGCCGGAGCAGGCACCGGACTCGCCTCCCGAGACCGGCGACGGAGAGATCGTCGTCACCGGCATCCGTGCGTCGCTGCAGGAATCGATCAACGTCAAACGTGCAGCGGGTTCGATCGTCGACGTCATCACCGCGCAGGACATCGGCAAGCTTCCCGACCAGAACGTCGCCGAATCGATGAGCCGCGTGACCGGCGTCCAGATCAGCCGGCGCGAGGGCGACGGCTCCAATTTCACCATCCGCGGGATCTCGCAGAACCGGCTCGAGATCAACGGCCGCAACTTCGTCGGCCCGGGCAATGGCGGCAACGCCGCGCTGGAGACGATCAGCCCGGAGATCCTGTCGTCGATCGTGGTGGTCAAATCGCCGACCGCCGACATGCCCGAGGGTGCCCTCGGTGCGACGGTCAATCTGCGGACCAAGCGCCCGCTGGAGCTTGCCGACCTCGTCGTGGCGGGACGCCTCCAGGGCGCTTATGCCGACCAGGCCGACCATGTCGGCTATCGCGGATCGGCACTGGTGTCGAAGAAGCTCAGCGAACGCTTCGGCCTGCTCGCCAGCGTCGCCTATTCGGACACGCGGACGCTCGGCTATTCGTTCGAGGCCGGCGGATGGACGCAGACCAACGCGATCGACGGTAATGGCGACGGCATCGACGATCCCGGCCTGTTTCGTCCCAACCGCTTCATGGCGCGCCTGTTCGACCGCGCCGAGCAGCGGCTGACGCTGAACGGCACCGCGCAATGGCGCCCCACCGACACGCTCGAGATCATCCTCGACGCGACCTACAATCACCTCAAGCGACAGCGGAACAGCGTCAATTACCAGGTGCTGTTCAACAACAACGACACCGACGCGACGATCAACGACAAGGGCACCGTCGTCGCCGGGACCTTTGCCGGCGTCACCGTCCGCCCCCTGATCTACGACGAACCCACCGACCTCCGATCGACGCTGCTCGGCGGATCGGTGAAATGGGGGGAGGATCGCGCGCGGGTGCGCCTCGACATGTCGTACAGCCGCGGCAAGGGCAGCGACGGCGGGCCGGGCGCATCCTTCGCCTATGTCGTCGTGCCGCGCGCGGGAAACGTCGCCAACGCCAGCTATGATTTCCGCCCCGGCAATGCCGTGCCCAATCTGTCGCTCGACGCCAATTTCAACCCGAACGATCCGTCGCGATACCAATTGCTGTCGATCTTCGACTATGACGCGGTGACCGACAACAAGGGCTATGACGCGCGGCTCGATTGGGAATACCAGACCGAATGGGGTCCGCTCTCATCGGTCGAGGCGGGGATGCGCTACGAGCGTGTCGAGCTCCTCGCCGCCGATCCGCAGAACCTGCCCGTCGCCGCCAGCCTGCTTGCCGCGGGCGACCGCAACGGCGACGGCATCCTCACCGTGGATGAGCTTCCCGGGCTTAGCTATGGCAAGGATTACGGCAGCTTCTTCCCCGGCGTAGAGGGTGATTTCCCGCGCGACCTGCTTGGCGGCACGCTCGACAAGGGCGCGGCGCGCGACGGCCTCGGGCTCGTCGCGCCCAATCCCTTCGATACCAGGATCACCGTCGGGCCGACCTCGATCAAGGACGTCACCGAGGAAACGCTCGGCGTCTATGCGAAGGTGAACTTCAAGGGCAGCCTGGGCGGGATGCGCTACACCGGCAACGCGGGCCTGCGCTACATCGACACCGCACGCGCGACCTTGGGCTATCTGTCGCCGACCGCCACCAACGTGATCAAGGCCGATTTCGGCTATTGGCTGCCGAGCGCCAACCTCTCGCTGGATTTCAGCGAAGACCTCACCTTGCGCCTCGCCGCCGCGAAGGTCGTGTCGCGGCCCAGCCTAAGCCAGGTCAGCGCCAGCTTCGTCCCCAACACCGTCTCGATGACGGGGTCGCGCGGTAATCCCAACCTGCAGCCGTTCGAGGCGAAGCAGGCCGATGCCACGCTCGAATGGTATTTCGCGCCGGCGAGTTCGCTGACCGCTGCGGCCTTCTACAAGAAGGTCGATTCCTTCACCGTGACCACGGTGAGCCGCGAGTTCGTCCCCGGCTTTTCGGAGCGTTTCGGCCTGTTCGACATCTCGCAGCCGCAAAACGGCAGCGACGGCACGATCCAGGGTTTCGAACTGGCCTATCAGCACGCATTCCGCTTCCTGCCGGCGCCCTTCGACAATCTCGGCATCCAAGCCAACTACACCTATGTCGACAGCCGGACCCCACTCACCGATTCCATCACCGGCGCGCGCCTGCCGCTGCCCGGCCTGTCACGCGACAGCTACACGCTGGTCGGCTATTACGAGGACAAAATCGTGTCGCTGCGAGGGGCGTATACGTATCGCAGCAAATATCTGAACAGCGTCGGCGGGGCGGCGAGCGGCGGCAACACCTATGTCTCGGGACGGGGCCAGCTCGACGCTTCGGCGCAGATCAGTCTGACGCCGAACCTGCGGCTCACGGTCGAGGGGATCAACCTCACCAAGGCGATCGACCGCCAGTATCTCGGCGAGCCCGACCGGCTGACCTTCTCTGCGCGCGAAGACCGCCGCATCTTTTTCGGCGTCGCCGCGAGCTTCTGAGCAGATCGGAACCAGCCATGACCCGCAGCAAACTCCGCCACGCGCTCGCCGCAGCGACCTGCCTCTTCCCGCTGGCGATGGCGCCCGCAGCCGCCCGGCCAAGCCCGCCGAAGCGCGCCGATATCGTCGTCTATGGCTGCACCTCGGGCGGAGTGATCGCGGCGATCGAAGCGCGCCGGCGGGGTCGATCGGTGCTGCTGGTGTGCCGCGAGGACTATCTCGGTGGCATGTCGACCAACGGCCTCGGCTGGTCGGATACCGGCAACCACCGCGCGATCGGCGGGCTGGCGCTCGACTTCTACCGCAAGGTCAAGCGCCACTATGATGATCCCAAGGCCTGGACCTATGCGCCGCGGCCGGCGCGGGCCGAGAACTTTGTCGACGGCGACGCGATGTGGCAGTTCGAGCCCAAGGTCGGCGAGCGCATCTTCGAGGATTGGGTGCGCGAGGCGGGCGTCACGGTGGTACGCAATCAGCCGCTCGATCGCACGCGCGGCGCGGTCGAGAAGGCGGGCAGCCGCATCACGGCCTTCCGCGCGCGCTCGGGCCAGCGCTTCGAAGGCACGGTGTTCATCGATGCGACCTATGAGGGCGATCTGATGGCCGGCGCCGGCGTCAGCTTCACCGTCGGGCGCGAAGCCAATGCGACCTATGGCGAGACGCTCAACGGCGTGCAGCTGCGCAACACCACCAATCATCAATTCACGCTCGACGTGGACCCGTATCGCGTCCCCGGCGATCCCGCGAGCGGACTCCTCCCGCGGATCAGCGCCAAACGCCCCGCCCCGGACGGCAGCGCCGACACCAAGATCCAGGCCTATACCTACCGCATGTGCCTGACCGACGTAGCCGCGAACCGCGTCCCCCTGCCACGGCCCAAGGGCTATGACGCCGGCCAGTACATCCTGCTCCAGCGGTATATGGATGCCGGCTATCGCGACTTCTTCCGAAAGTTCGACCGCATCCCCAACGGCAAGACCGACACCAACAATTTCGGCGCCTTCTCGTTCGACAATATCGGCATGAACTATCGCTATCCCGAGGGCAGCGACGCCGAGCGCGCCGCGATCGCACGCGAACACACGACCTATCAGCAAGGCCTGTTGTGGTTCATGGCCAACGATCCCGGCGTCCCTGCCGAAACCCGCGCCGAAATGTCGAAATGGGGCCTGTGCAAGGACGAGTTCACCCGCAACGGCCATTGGCCGCGCGAGATGTACGTGCGCGAGGCGCGCCGCATGGTCTCCGACTTCGTGATGGCCGAGCCGCATCTGCGCGGCACCCGAGCGACGCCGCGACCGATCGGCATGGGGTCGTACAACATGGACTCGCACAACGTGCAGCGTATCGTCGACGCAAGCGGCTTCGCGCGCAACGAAGGCAATATCGAGATCAGCCCCGGCCGCGCCTATCCGATCAGCTACGACGCCATCGTGGCGAAGCGGCGCGAGGCGACCAACCTGCTCACTCCGGTCGCGCTATCGGCATCGCATATCGCATACGGCTCGATCCGGATGGAACCGGTGTTCATGATCCTCGGCCAGTCGGCCGCCGCCGCCGCTTCGCTGGCGATCGAGGATGGCGTCGCCGTCCAGGATGTCGACTATGCAAAGCTCGAGGCGTTGCTGCGATCCGAGCAGCAGATCCTGGCCCTGGCCTACTAGCTCCGCTTGACCCCGCCTCCGGCAGGTGATGGAACGGCGTGGTGAGCGAAGATCCATCCGAAGAACGCGCCGTCGAACCGGCAAAGCCCGACAGCCCCGCCGAGCAACGCGCCGCCGAGGCAGCGGCGATCCGCCGCCGCTGGATCACCCTGGGCGAAGTCCTGGCGGTCATTGCCGTCGTGATCTCGGCGCTGACTTTGTGGAATAGCTGGAGCGAGCGAAGCGAGAGCAAGGCGGCAAAGAGCGCGGAAGCCAAACAAGCGTCGGCCGGCGCGGCGACTTTGGTGCTCGTCGCCGGCGACAGCGGCAAGCGCGCGCTTGCGCTGCGGCCCACCTCCGCCGAACAGTCCGTCCAAAGCCAAAAGATCCAATTCCCCAGCGCGTTGAAGGTAGCTCCGGTCGAAACCACCGGCGAGCCCCGCATCGAAGCCAAATGGTTCGAAAGCGCGCTGACCCGGGCGCGCGAAGCGGCGCACCTGCCCGACGACAGCCGCGGCGACGAGCGGCTGCCGGTGGTGATCAGCACGCGCTTCCTCGCCAACGGCGTCCCGCACGAAGATACGGCGCTCTACGATGTCGGATACACCGTGAGCGGCCGCCTGCTCAGCGGGCACAGCGTCACGCTGCGCGGCATTTCGTTGGTCGCGCGGGTCAAGCCGGAAAGCGCGCCATCGAAGCTCGACGCGCGCTGGCGGAGCCTCGTTCCTGCGTCATAGGCCCGCTCACCCGCGAGAACGGCCGATCCTCGGTAACATCAGCGCAAATGTCGAGCACTTAGGGCGGCTGGTGGAGCTGAGGGGAATCGAACCCCTGACCTCTGCAGTGCGATTGCAGCGCTCTCCCATCTGAGCTACAGCCCCGCCGCCGACCCCGGCTGCGCCGGGAGGCGAACCCCTTAGCGAGACGCGATCCGCGATGCAACCGGTTGACGCGCCGGGACGGGCGGCGCCGCGTGCGCGGCCAACGGCTCGCCGATTCGATGAGATGTGGAACCGAACGGGCCGCGTGGCGCTGAATCGCATGGCGGGCGCGCCGGCATATTCGACTGGCAGCGCCCTTCCGACGAGCAGGAGAGACGCACATGGACGATCGCAACCGCAGCTACGGCCCGCGCGACCAATATGGCCGCGGCAGCCCGCAGGACTATTCGCAGGATTACGGTTCGGGCCGCGACTACACCTATTCCAGCGCCCGCGATTATGCCGCTGCCAGCGAACAGCAGCGCGACCGCGGCAGCCCCACCACGCGCAACTGGTCCGATGATGATCGCGGTCGCGACTATCGCGGCCAAAGCGGCGGCTGGGACCAGGGTCGTTCGGACTCATATTCGAGCGGGTCGGCCAGCCAGCGCAGCGGCTATGGCGAGCGCGGCTATCACCGGAGCCAGGACCGGAGCCGCGGCCGCTACGACGAGGATCGCGGCTTCTTCGAACGCGCCGGCGACGAGATCCGTTCGTGGTTCGGCGACGAGGATGCCGAGCGCCGCCGCGAGCGCGACCAGCGCTACGACGCGGCGGCCGGCCAGAGCGAGCGTAGCCGCGGCGGCGCCGGCGACTCGCATTATCACGCGTGGCGGCGCCAGCGCATCGCCGAACTCGATCGCGACTATGACGAGTATCAGCGCGAGAATTCGCAGCGCTTCCACAACGAGTTCACTAGCTGGCGCACCGAACGCCAGGGCCAGCGCGACTCGCTGAACCAGGTGCGCGAGCACATGGAAGTGCTCGGCTCCGACGGCAGCCATGTCGGCACGGTCGACAAGGTCCGCGGCGACCGCATCCTGCTGACCAAGAGCGACGGCGATGCGGGCGGCCATCACCATTCGATCCCCTCGCGCTGGATCCAGACGGTCGACGAACGCGTGACGCTGCGCAAGACCGCGGACGAAGCAAAGGCGCATTGGCGCGACGAGGATCGATCGGGCGCATTGTTCGGCGACGAAGGCCGCGACGACGACCGTCAGAGTTGGTCCAGCGACCGCAACCTCAACCGCAGCTTCTCCGGCACGTATTGACCGGAGGCGCCGCGTCGGGCCGGGGGAGTCTCCCTCGGCCCGCTCGCGTCCGCACTCCGCCGCTGCGCGTCACTCGGCTTCGCGCGCCGGATTGGCGAAGATGTCCTCGATCGCCATTTCGAACAGATCGGCGATCCTGAAGGCGAGCGGCAGCGAGGGATCGTAGCGCCCGGTCTCGATCGCATTGACGCTCTGGCGCGACACTTCGAGCCGCTCCGCCAGGTCCTGCTGGCTCCACGCCCGCTCGGCGCGCAGCACGCGAAGGCGGTTCTTCATGCGCGGCGCTCCGCCAGGTGATCGCGCAGCCCGAGCACGCACTGCGCGATGCCCCAGGCGGCGCACCACAAGGGAAAGCCCCACAGCCCCATCTCGGCGCTGGGCGCCACCGCGCCGCCGTTGACCAGCAAACCATAGATGGTCACCCATGCCAGCAGCATCGCCGTCCCGAACAGCATGCAGGTCGCGCTGCGCTGGCGCAGGAACTCGTCGGTCTCCTCGACCAGATACAGCCCCGTGATCGCGATCGCGGCGAGGATCGGCAACGCCGGCAGCGTCGAAAGCACGACGAGCACGGCACCGGTCGGATGCAAGTGCCTGATCGCCCAGACGCAGGCGATCAACACGAGGCAGTAGACGAGCATCATGGGTATCAGCCGCCGATTATAGCGACGCCCAGCAGCGAAGGCCTTGGTCATGTGTCAGGCTCCCTTCCCAATCAGTAAAGGAAGCTTTACGTAACCTTAGCTCGATGTCAAGCTTACATTACATAGAGACGTGCAAGCTTGTCACATCGTCGAGTATCTTTCGCGCCAGCAGGCTGAGCGTGTCGTCGCGCGCGCCCATCACCACGATCCGGTCGCCGGGTTTGGCGGTGGCGGCAAGATGGGCTGCGGCGGCCTCGCGATCGGGGATATGCAGTGCCTGGCGCCCCGCCCCGGCGATCTCGGCGACGATGTCGGCGCTGGTCACTTCGCGCGTGACGGTGCCGCCCTGATAGACCGGGTCGGGCAGCAGGAGCACGTCGTCGGCGCCGAGCTTCGATGCGAACATCGCGACCAGTTCGCTGCGCATCACCTTGAGCGGGCCGTAGCCGTGCGGCTGGAACAGCAACAGCAGGCGCCCCGGAAAGGCGTGGAGCGTGTCGAGCGTCGCGGCGATCTTGTCGGGATTGTGCCCGAAATCGTCGATCACCGCGACGCCGCCCGCCTCGCCAACCAGCTCGTAGCGCCGCTTGAGCCCGGTGAACCCCGCGATCGCGGCGATCGCCTGGTCGAGCGGCACCCCTGCCGCGATGACCGCCCCCAGCGCCGCCAACGCGTTCGAGACATTGTGCCGCCCCGGCACTTGCAAGGTCACGCGCACCGGCGCCGCGCCATTCGCATGCAGGTCGAACGCCGCACCGAAGCGCTGCTGCTCGAGGTTGCGCGCGACGAGGTCGGCCTCGCCTTCGATCGCGAAGCTGGTCAGGCGGTCGCGCGGCAGGGTCATCGCCAGCGCCGCGCCTTCGCCATTGTCGAGATTGACCACCGCCTTGCCGGCCTTGGCGATGAAGGCGCCGAACAGGTCGATCAGCTGCGCCATCGGCATGTGATCGAGGCTGACATTGTTGAGCACCGCGACCTTGGGCCAATAGAGCGCGATCGAGCCGTCGCTCTCGTCGACTTCGCTGACATAGGCGTCGCCCGCGCCGACCAAAGCGCTGGCGAACGGCGCGTCGGCGGAGACGAAATTCTTCATCACCGCGCCGTTCATCACCGTCGGATCGCGCCCGACCGCGTGGAGGATCCAGCCGATCATGCCCGTCACGGTCGACTTGCCGCTCGTCCCCGCGACGCCGATCGATTGCGCCGCGGCGTTGAACAATGCCGCGTTGAGCTCGGCGCGCGTCATGCGCTCGTTGCCGAGTTCGGCGGCGCGGACCATGTCGGGCACGCTCGCCTCGATCGCGGCGGAGGCAACGACGATCTGGTCGGGCGAGGTGATCCCGCTACCGTCCTGCGCGAACAGCGCAGCGCCACGGCGCTTCAGGTCGTCGAACTTGGCGGGGAGCCGGCCGGCATCGAGGCTGCGGTCCGATCCGGCAACGGTGGCGCCCTGCCCCGCCACGATCATCGCCAGCGGCATCATGCCCGAGCCGCCGATGCCGACGAAGAAATAAGGTTTATCGTGCTGCATGACCCCGGCTATCGGCGGTTTGGCAAATCGGGGCAAGGCGGCCCGTGACAAGCGCCCAACTCGGCGAATGAAGGACCAACCGCTCCCGCTCATGCTGAGCTTGTCGAAGCACCGCTTTTTCTTTTACGGCGGAAAACAGGAAGAACGGCCCTTCGACAAGCGCAGGCCGAACGGGGATGGTTCATGCGTATCGGCGTCGTCGCACCAGCAAGACCGGTCACTCGCGAGAGCTCGCTGCGCATGGCCGCGTTCATGGCGCTGACCTATCCCGATCACGACATCGTCTTCCACGAGCAATGCTATTACGAGGCGGGCCATTTTGCCGGCACCGATGCGCAGCGCGCTGCAGCCTTCCTCGAATTCGCCAACGATCCCGCCTTCGACGCGATCTGGTTCGCGCGTGGCGGCTATGGCTCGAACCGCATCCTCGACATGGTGATGCCCCAGCTCAACACCGCGGCGGCGCGCAAGACCTATCTCGGCTTTTCCGACATGGGCTTCCTGCTGGGGGCGCTCTACGCCCGGCGGATCGGCCATCCGGTCCACGCCTCGATGGCGAGCAGCATCGGCAAGAACGATACCGGGGAAGCCGCGGGCTGGGCGCTCGGCTGGCTGATCGACAAGGACCGCCGTGCGCTCGAGCCGAGCCTTGCCGACGGCCGCCCCGCCGCGGCGTTCAATCTCTCGATCCTCACCACGATGATCGGCACGCCCTGGCTGCCCGACCTTGCTGATCACGTGCTGATGATCGAGGAAGTCGAGGAACCGCTCTACCGGATCGACCGCATGCTGTTCCAGATGGCGCACGCCACCCAGCTCAAGGGCATCGCCGGGGTGCGGCTCGGCGCGGTCAGCGCGGTGGTCGACAACGGCAACGACTTTGGCGAGACGATCGAGCAGATCATCGCGCGCTGGTGCCGCGACATGAAGGTCCCGTATCTCGGTCGCGCCGAGATCGGCCATGTCGAGTTGAACCGAGTGGTGCCGTTCGGGGTCGCTTGATCGCTCGCTTAGCGAGCCCTTTCTCGGAGATCCGTTCGATGCGTGACGCCGGTCACGCACGCAGCCGGCTCGAATGCCCTAACCGTCGATGACGCCGCTCGACCGGCAATCGATTAAAGGAGCTTTCGCATGGAAACCCGAGAGAACCCGCATCCCGAAGCGCAGCCGACTCCGTCTCCGCTGCCTCCGCAGCCCACCGGGCGTCGGCTGATCAAGTTCAGGCAAGGCGTCGACCCCGCCTTGGCCGCGGAGACGTTGCGGCGCGTTACTCAGCAGCCTGTGGTCAGCGCGGCCGAATTCGGCTCGCTGGGAGCATCGGTGCGTTCGGCCGCCGCTTCGGACTCGATCGTGCTGCTCGATCGGTTCCCGATCGCCGCGGTCGGCGGCGGCATCGAACGTGCCGGCGCGCTCGCCAATGCGCTGCAGGCCGAAGACGTCGTCGAAGACACGCGTCCCGAATTCTGGATGTTCGGGATTCAGGCGCCGCCCCCCTGGCAAGACACCGTCGCGGAGACCTGGGGGCTCACCGCGACCAAGGTCGCGCAATCGCGTTATACCGGCTCGGGAGTCCGGATCGCCGTACTGGATACCGGAATCGACCTTGGGCATCTCGATTTCGCCGGCCGCCAGATCGTCACCGAGAGTTTCGTGCCAGGCGAAACCGTCGACGATGTGCAGGGCCATGGCACGCATACTGCGGGCACGGCGGCGGGCCGGCGGCCGCGTTCGGACAACGTGCCGCGCTATGGCGTCGCCAGCGCTGCCGACCTTTACATCGGCAAGGTGCTCAACAACCGGGGCGCCGGGCGCGAGCTCGACATCATCGCCGGGATCGAATGGGCGATAAACAAGGATTGCGCAGTGGTCTCAATGTCGCTCGGCCGTCCGGTTGCGATCGATGAGCCCCATGACCCGCTCTATGAGGAAGTGGCGGCCCGCGCCTTGGCGGCCGGTACGCTGATCGTCGCGGCAGCCGGAAACGAAAGCGACCGCCGATGGGGTTTTATCGCGCCGGTGGGTTCGCCCGCCAATGCACCGTCGATCATGGCCGTCGCCGCGCTGGGCGCCGACGAAAGAGTCGCCACGTTTTCGTGCGGCAGCGTCGGCATCGGCCGGGTCGATCTGGCCGCGCCAGGCGTCGGGATATTCTCCGCCACGCCTCGACCACAAAACTACAAGAAGCTTTCCGGCACCAGCATGGCGTGTCCGCACGTAGCGGGCATCGCGGCGCTGTGGACCGAGTTCGATCCGGCGCTGCGCGGCCAAGCGCTATGGGATAAGCTCATCGCGTCGGCACGGCCGGTGCAGGGCGGCAACCCACGCGACTTCGGTGCGGGCTTGGTTCAAGCGCCCTGACGCCCTAAATGCAGGGCATGACGAACGATGAGCCTGACCAGCAGGTCGTGAACTTCGTGGTTCAGGTGAAAGACCGCGGAGAAATCGATGCGATTGCGAGTTCGCTCGCGGCAGCAGGTCTGCGGATCGATCGAATATTGCGGACCGTCGGAGTGATCGGAGGGCACGGCCCTTTCGAACTCAAGAAACGCCTTGGCGAAATCCCCGGCGTCGGGATCGTTCGTGAAGAGGGCCATGTCCAATTGCCTCCCTTCGACGAACGCGTTCCACAATAGCGCAGTCCAGTGGGTTCTCCCCCGGCACCGCCGGGGGAGGCCCGCTCACCGCAGTGGTCCATTCTTCACCGGCTCGCCGAAGTCGGGCGTGCCGTCGGCACGATAGCGAATCGGCTGGACGCGGGTGTCGCGGTTGGGGTCGAACAGCGGGTCGCCCTTGATGTCCCGGTAGTCGCGGCCGTGATAGACGAGCAGGTCGCGGCCGTTTTCGTCGACGACGAAGCTGTTATGGCCGGGGCCATAGACCTTGTTCTTCTCCGAAGTCCGGAACACCGGCACCGGCGATTTGCGCCACGAGGCCGGGTTCATGATGTCCGCATCGGCGTCCGCGGTGAGCATGCCCAGGCAATAGCGCGCGTCGGTGGCGCTCGCCGAATAGGTCAGGAACAGCTTGCCGTTGCGTGCCAGCAGGGCCGGCCCCTCGTTGACCTTGAAGCCCTGCACTTCCCAGTCGAGCGTCGGCACGGTCAGCCGCGCGGGTGTCGCGGCAAGCGTCGTCGGAGTCCTGAGCGGCGCGAGATAGAGGTTGCTGTTGGTGTCGATGCCGGGCTCCTTCTGCGCCCAGCACAGATAGCGCACGCCCTTGTGGACGAAGCTGGTGCTGTCGAGCGTGAAGGTGTCCCACGGCGTCTCGAGCTGGCCGAGCACCTTCCAGGTCGTCGCCATCGGGTCGGCGCCCGCGCCTTCGATCACATAGGTGCGGATGCGGAACTTGTCGTCGCCGTCGCCGGCGGCGAAATAGACGTACCACCGCCCGTCGATCTGATGGACCTCGGGCGCCCAGATATAGCCGGCCATCTTGCCGCTCGCCGGACGGCGCCACAGCACCATCTCCGCGGCATTGCTCAGCCCCGCGATCGTCTTCGCCCGGCGCAGCACCAGCCGGTCATATTCGGGCACCGATCCGGTCAAATAGAACCAGTCGCCGACTCGCGAAATCTGCGCGTCCGCGCGCTGGCGGACCAGCGGGTTGACCGGCACGGCCCCTTTCGCCGCTGCCGCATCCGGGATCGTCGTGGCGATCGGAAGCGCGATTCCCGCGGCCAGGACATCGCGCCGGCTGACTGAATTCTCTCTCTCCATGCCGCGAGTGAACCGCAAAGCCGGGTCCGGTGCAAGCATTAATCGGACAATTCCCGAGGCGTTGGACGTGGCCGTTTCGGCGCGGCTTGCCTATATCGCGTGCGCGCGGGCATAAGCCCCGCTCCACAACCTCTCTCAGAAAGCCAATCCCGTGTCCGAGATGTTCCGTATCACGCTGCCCGACGGTTCCGTCCGTGAGGTAGCCCCGGGGACTACCCCGGCGGACATCGCCGCGGCGATCGGTCCGGGCCTTGCCAAGGCGGCGCTCGCCGCACGCGTCGACGGCGAGTTGCGCGACATCGGCCGCCCGTTCGAGGGCGATTCGCAGCTCGCGCTCGTGACGTCGAAGGACGAGAAGGACGCGCTCGAGCTCGCCCGCCACGATTATGCGCACATCCTCGCCGAGGCGGTGCAGAAGCTGTTCCCCGGCACGCAGATCACCTTCGGCCCGTCGACCGATGATGGCTTCTATTACGACTTCGCGCCCAAGGACCGCCCGTTCACCGACGAGGACCTGCCCGCGATCGAGGCCGAGATGCGCAAGATCATCGCCGCCAACGAGCCGCTGATCCGCGAAGTGTGGAGCCGCGAGGATCTGATCGCGCGGTGGAAGGCGCAGGGCGAGACCTTCAAGGCTGAATGGGCCGCCGAGCTTCCCGGCGACGAGGAACTGACCGTCTACCGCGCCGGCAAGGGGGACGACGCCTGGCTCGACATGTGCCGTGGCCCGCATCTCGCCTCCACCGGCAAGGTCGATCCCAACGCCTTCAAACTCACGCGCGTCTCGGGCGCTTACTGGCGCGGCGACCAGAACAACGCGATGCTCAGCCGCATCTACGGCACCGGCTGGCTCAACAAGAAGCAGCTCGACGAGCACCTGACTCGGATCGAGGAAGCGGCAAAGCGCGACCATCGCAAGATCGGCCAGGAGATGGACCTGTTCCACCTTCAATCCGAGGCGCAGGGCTCGGTGTTCTGGCACCCCAAGGGCTTCATCCTGTGGCGTCAGCTCGAGGCCTATATGCGCCGTCGCCTCGATGCCGCGGGCTATGAAGAGATCAAGACCCCGCAGCTGATGGACTCGCGCCAATGGGAGCAGTCCGGCCATTGGGGCAAGTATCGCGAAAACATGTTCGTCGTCCCCGACGAGATTCCGAACCCCGAGGAGGAAGGTCCGATCCTTTCGGGCAAGAGCGACCTGATGGCGCTCAAGCCGATGAATTGCCCGGCGCACATCCTGGTGTTCAAGCAGGGCATCAAATCCTATCGCGACCTGCCGATCCGCCTCGCCGAGTTCGGCTGCTGCCACCGCAACGAGCCCCACGGCGCGCTGCACGGCATCATGCGCGTGCGGCAATTCACCCAGGACGACGCACATATCTTCGTGCGCGAAGATCAGTTGATCGAGGAAGTGCAGAAATTCTGCGACCTGCTCGACAGCGTCTACAGCCACCTCGGCTTCGAGAAATACGCGATCAAGCTCGCGCTGCGCCCCGACAAGCGCTTCGGCAGCGAGGAGATGTGGGACTGGTCCGAGCAGTCGCTGCGCGATGCGGTCAAGGCCACCGGCCGCGACACCGAGGAATATGGCTGGGAAGAGCTGCCCGGCGAAGGCGCCTTCTACGCACCCAAGCTCGAATTCCACCTGACCGACGCGATCGGCCGCACCTGGCAGGTCGGCACGATCCAGACCGACACCGTCCTGCCCGAGCGTCTCGACGCGTCCTATGTCGGCGAGGATGGCGAGCGCCACCGCCCGGTTATGCTCCACCGCGCGATCCTCGGCACGTTCGAGCGCTTCATCGGGATCCTGATCGAGCACCATGCCGGCCGCTTCCCGCTCTGGCTGTCGCCGGTGCAGGCGGTCGTCGCGACGATCGTCTCCGACGCCGACGATTACGCCAAGCAGGTCGCGGCGAAGCTCGCCGCGGCGGGCATCCGCGTCGAGACCGACCTGCGCAACGAGAAGATCAACTACAAGGTGCGCGAGCATTCGGTGGCCAAGGTCCCCAACTTGCTGGTGGTCGGCAAGCGCGAGGCCGAGGAGGGCACCGTCGCACTGCGCGTGCTCGGCAGCCAAGGCCAGCAGATGCTCAGCCTCGACGAGATCGTCGCCAAGCTAGTCGAAGAGGCGACTCCGCCGGACCTGCGCGGGCAGTGAGCGATCGGTGAGCCCGTGCGGCATCGGCCACCACGCGGCGGGCGAATGCCTGCCGCGGCACCGCCATGCCGAGGGCTATGTCGCATTGGTGCTGGCCGGCGGCTATGAAGAGGCTGGCGACGATGGTCGCCTGACCGCGCGGGCTGGCAGCGTGGTGATCCACGATCGCTGGGCGACGCATCAGGATCGCTTCGGTGCCAGCGGTGCGCGGGTGCTCAACCTTCCGACCCTGCCCGGTCTCGCCGGCGCGGGCAGCGTCGCCGATCCCGACGCCGTCGCGCGGCTTGCGGAGCGCGACCCGCTCGCGGCCGCCGAATTGGTACGGGAGAGCTTTCATCCGGCGGCGACGCCCGCGGCCGATTGGCCCGATCTGCTCGCCGCGACACTGCGCGAGGACCCTTCGGTTTCGCTCGGGCGATGGGCAGACGGGATGGGCCTCGACCCTGCCTCGGTCAGCCGAGGCTTCGCGCGCGCCTATGGCGTCAGCCCCAAGCGCTACCGGATCGAGGCGCGCACGCGCCGCGCTTTGCTTGAGCTCGATAGCTGGCAAAGCAGCCTCGCCGTCTTCGCCGCCGAGCACGGCTTCGCCGACCAGGCGCATCTTACGCGCGCGGTGGTGGCGATGACCGGCCATTCGCCCGCACGGCTAAGGGCAAAGTCCGTTCAATCCGCCAGGGCCGCCGCCCGCTAGACCGGGCGCATGGACCGCCGCCTCTTCCTCGCCGCGTCGCTCGGCACCCTCGCCGCGCCCCGCGCGCTCGCCCAGATCCCGCCCACGCCGATCACGCGCTGGAAGGTCACGAGCTCGGAAGGGCATGACGCGATCGCCTTTCTCGGGCCGCTGTCGGGCGAGCCGCTCTACCAGAATTTCTACGCCGAGGATGCCAAGGCCTTTCCGCTCGCCGATCCGATCCGCGCCGAGATCGCGGCGCTCTGGAAAGATGCTGGCATCGGCAATTTCGGGCTGCTCGGCCCTGGCCTGTCGAGCAAGATCTCCGGCACCGACGTCTCGACGATCGATGGCGTCATCGCTGCGCTCGCCGATCCCGAAGCCCGCATCCGTCCCAGCCTCGAGAAGACGCCCTATTGGGACGAAGCCGACTGGAAATGGCTGACCGCCAACGCCCCGCGCCTGGTCGCAGTGTTCACCGCAATGCGCGACGCCGGCTTCACTGCCTTCCGCAACGCGCGCACCGGCGATCTCGCCGCGCGCGCGGCGCAGCTCCAGCGCGACCTCGCACCCTTCGATGTCATCCGCCTCCAGCAACGCGTCACCGGGCGCGACTTCCAGCCCGAGATCGAGGTCGTGCTGCTCCAATTCTGCAAGCCGCACGGCATCAAGGTCCAGGGCCAGACCTTCCTCCAGGCCGCCGACTGGAATCTGACGATCACCGTCCGCAACGCCGCGCACGAAATGCTTCACCCGCCGGTTCCGATGGACGGCGCGGTCGCCAAGGCGGCACTCGCGGTGCTGGCGAAGGATCCGCTGATCCCCCGCATCGTCCGCGAGCATGACGCCAAATGGGGCTATACGAGCCTCGACGGGTATCTGAACGAAGACCTGGTCCAGGCGCTCGACCAGTTGATCAGCGAACGGCTCGGCGTGGCGCGCAACCCCGCCGACCGCTGGCGCGACAATGACGACGGCATCCACGTCCTCGCCGCCGGGCTCTACGGCATGCTCCGCCAGGACAAATGGGTCGACAGGGGCGGCGCGATCGAAGCCTGGCTCGATCGCGCCGTCCGCACCGGGCGGCTTGCGCCGACCAATCTGCACGCCGTCGCAGCGCGGGTGCTCGAGCGGCCGATGGACCGGCTCTGGCCGCTCGCGCCGCGCTAGCTCGTCTACAATCCTCCCCCGCCAGGGGGAGGTGGCGCCGAAGGCGGCGGCGGGGGAGGACTCACTGATCGCAGTGGTTCCTCCCCCTCCGTCAGCTTCGCTGACACCTCCCCATTGCGGGGGAGGATAGTGGATTGGCCTAGAAAGCCGCGCTTACCGAGAAGACCACTTGGCTGCCTGCAATGCTCGATCCGTCCTTGGTCGAGGCGAAATTGGGCAGCAGATAGGCCGATTCGCGCGCGCTGATGTCGGTGTCGGTATAGGCCACCCCGAGCGTCAGCGGCGTGCCGGCGATCGCCAGGTCGGCGCCGAGCAT
Source organism: Sphingomonas sp. FW306-1B-B10E (assembly GCF_058782005.1). NCBI lineage: Bacteria > Pseudomonadati > Pseudomonadota > Alphaproteobacteria > Sphingomonadales > Sphingomonadaceae > Sphingomonas > Sphingomonas sp. FW306-1B-B10E. The sequence goes on along the minus strand of NZ_JBYSXG010000014.1, from coordinate 61,004 downwards.
CCAGTCCCAATATTCGCCGGTCGGCGCCAGGCTGGTGCCGTTGGGGCCGAGCCCGGGATTGCCTTCCGAGCGCCCGATATGCGCCTTGAGCGTCACCGGCGTGCCCTTCACGCCCGCGGCGAAATCGCCCCAGAGATAGAGATTGTCTTCGGACTGGCCGCTGCTCTCAGGCGTAGCCGAGAAATTGCCGAGCGCTTCCTGCTTGGGCGCGTAGGCCACGCCGGCCAGCGCGGTGAGCGGGCCGATCGTGCCGCTCAGCTTGACATAGGGTTCGGCGAAGTCGGTATTCGAGAAGCCGCCCGGATACATATACCAGGTCAGCCCGACGTCTAGCGTTCCACCGCCGCCGATCGGGAATTTGACTCCGCCGTACAGGTCGAGCTCCATATTGGCGCCGCCGAAGGTGCCCCAGCCGGCGAGGTTCGACGCCCAGGTGCCGGCATAGACGCCGCTCTCGTGGCTGACCGTGAGTCCGCCCTGCACCGCCAGTTCCTCGTCGGTCTGCGAGACACCGCGGAAACGATAGTCGGAGACAAGCGCGACGCTGCCCGAAACGGTGACTGCCTTCGGTGGCTCTTCCTGCGCGAAGGCCGGCGTTGCCGAGCCGAGCAGGATCAGAAGCGCGAGACGTGTTTTCATGTGGGACTCCCCCTTTCGTTATGGGCGGTGGTCCCCTGCGGGCGGATAGGGCCGGCCTCTGATCGTGCAGGCTCCGTTCCGACTCGGCTTGGATATCGAAAGAAATCGTGCCCGCGTGTAACGAAGTATTGCTGCAACCAGGGAGTGGAAGATGCGCGTTCGCGACGGAAGACCCGAAGATGTACCGCGCGCGCTGGAAATCTGGCGCGCCGCGGTCGACGCGACGCACGGCTTTCTGACACCCGAGGATCGAGCCGAGATCGATGCTATGGTCGCGCGCGACTTCCTGCCCCATGTGACGCTGTGGCTCGCCGTCGATGCCGACGATCAGGCGCTGGGGTTCCTGGTGATGGATGGCGACATGATCGACGCCTTGTTCGTCGACCCGGCCGTCCACGGACGGGGCATCGGCACGCTGTTGCTCGATCAGGCGCTGAGGCTAGCGCCGCGAGCGATCGTCGACGCCAGCGAGCAGGCAAGCAACGCCCTGCCCTTTTACGAAGCTCGCGGGTTCGTCCGTACCGGCCGCTCGGAAACAGATCCGCAGGGACGCCCCTATCCGCTCGTTCATCTCCGTTATGCCGGCGCCTGAGCGGCGCGGACTTGCGTAAACCGGGCTGCCACCCAATGTTGAACTGTGGCGTCTCCGCATCGGCACGCCACAAATCGGCGGTTCGCGCGTTCTTCCCCTGTTCGGATTGGCGTGTGCGCGCTATCCTGCCGCAGCAATTGATGTGATCAACAAGTACAGGAGCAGTCCTTATACGTCCTCCCATGTCCCGGCGCCCTCTGGCTCCGCCGCCGATGAACGGCCCGCGCTTCAATGAATTCATTCAGTCACCCAAGGTCCGGGTGATCGATCAGGACGGCGAGAATCTCGGCGTGATGTACACGCGCGAGGCGATGGAGCAGGCGCGCGAGGTCGGGCTCGACCTCGTCGAAGTATCGCCCAACGCCGATCCGCCCGTCGCCAAGTTCCTCGACGTCGGCAAGTACAAGTACGAGGCGCAGAAGAAGGCCAATATCGCGCGCAAGTCGCAGAAGACGCAGGAGATCAAGGAGATCAAGATGCGTCCGAACATCGACGATCATGATTATGATACGAAGATGAAGGCGATCCACAAGTTCATCGGCGAAGGCGACAAGGTCAAGATCACCCTGCGCTTCCGCGGTCGCGAGCTTTCGCACGGCCAGCTCGGCATGATCCTGCTCAAGCGCGTGCAGGACGATACCGTCGAGATCGCCAAGATCGAGAGCTATCCGCGCATGGAAGGTCGCCAGATGCTGATGGTGATCTCGCCCAAGTGAGTTGCCGGCGAGGGCTGCTTGCGGCCCTCGCCGTGCTGCTGCCGGGCGCGACCGCTGCGCAGACCGTCGCGTCCCCGCCGGTCACCGCCGGCAACGACGGGAGGCTCGCCCGCCCCGCAGGCTATGTGCAGGTCTGGGCCGACGAGTTCGATCGCCCCGGCCTGCCCGATCCGAAGAAATGGGCGTACGACACCAGCCGCAACAAGGCCGGCTGGTACAATGACGAGCGCCAATATTGTGCCGCCGAACGCCGCGAGAATGCCCGCGTCGAGAAGGGCCGGCTGATCCTCAGCGCGCGCAGGGAGCGGCTCGCGGACCGGCCCGATTTCGGCGGGCAGGAATATGCGTCGGCCAAGCTCGTCACCGCCGGCCGCGCCGCTTGGAAATACGGCTTCTTCGAAGTGCGTGCCAAGCTGCCGTGCGGGCGTGGCATCTGGCCGGCGATCTGGATGCTCGCCTCGGACGGCAGCCGCGGCTGGCCGGCGATGGGCGAGATCGACATCATGGAGCATGTCGGCTGGGATCCCGGCCGCATCCACGGCACGGTCCATACCACCGCCTACAACCATGTCGCCAGGAGTCAGAAGGGCGCGGAAGCGCTTGTCCCCGACGCCTGCACCGCCTTCCACAGCTACCAGCTCGACTGGAACGCGGACCGCATCCTGATCGGCGTCGACGGCCAGTCCTACATGCGCTTCGACAACGACCATAAGCGCGGCCCGGCGACCTGGCCCTTCGCCACCCCGCAATATCTGATCCTCAACGTCGCGGTCGGCGGCTGGGGCGGGCAGAAGGGAATCGACGACGCAGCATTCCCCGCGGCGATGGAAGTCGATTACGTGCGGGTGTGGCAGAAGAAGTGAACTCTAATCTCCGCGCAATTCGGCAGTCATATCTCGGGCACCATGCAGGACCCGCATAAGCCGCACCTCGTGGGTGGCGTCATCCACTGTATAGAATAACAAATAAGGGTCTCGTGAAAGCAGCCGATAACCATCCTTCAGCTCGTCAACCGGCCGACCGAGCCGCGGAAATCTGCAGTTTTCTCGAAAAGCGTTTCCAAGGCGAATAGAAGTTTGTCCGCCTGGACGGGATCGTCATTAGCCACATACGCCCAAATGCCAATCAGATCCTGGCGAGCCTGCTCGCTTCGCGCAAGCCGCCAGGCTTTCAAGCCTTTGCCGACCTATCGGCACGGCGCCGCGCTTCGGCGATAATCGCTTCAGCCCCTTCCCAGGGTGACACAGGGCTCGCCTCGCCTTCCGCGATCAACGCACGCAATCGTTCGATTGAATAGCCGCCATAGGCTCGCTTTTGGTCCCATTCGAGCAAAGCCTCCCGCACGATATCGCTCGACGAAGGGTAATCGCCAGCTTCAACAGCATCGTGGATACGGCTCGCCAGATCCTCAGGCAGCGGAACATTGAATTGCTCGATCTTCATCTGAAGCTCCGTTCACGCCCACATACTACGCCCCGCCCCCTGTCTCAACCGACCGCCGGCGGCTCCCAAAGCTCGATCGGGTTGCCCTCGGGATCGTGGATCCGCGCGAAGCGGCCGGTCTCGGGGGTGTCCCATTCGTCCTTGGTGGTGATCGCGATCCCGGCCGCGTTGAGCTGCTCGAGCAATCCGTCGAGATCGCGCACGCGGAAGTTGAGCATCACCTGCTTGTCCGCGGCGAAATAGTCGGTCGAGGCGGCGAAGGGCGAGAACACCACCGGGCCGGGCTCGGGATACCAGAACCAGTCGCTGGTCTCGCCATTCTCATCCTTGCCGCAGCCACCGCCGACGCCCAGCGTCTCGCGGTACCAAGCAGTCAGACCCTCGGGGTCCTGCGCACGAAAGAAGAAGCCGCCCAATCCGATCACCGGCATTGATTTCCCCCTTGGTCAGGCGGCCTGGGCGATGTCCTGCCCCGACGCCGCTTCGAGCAGGCGCCGCTCGATCGTCTTCAGGCGCGCCGCCGCCTCGATCTTATCACCGATCAGATCGGTCAGGTAGAAGGTATCCACCGCGCGCTCGCCATAGGTGGCGACATGCGCCGAGTGGATCGTCACCTTCGACTGAAACAGCGCATAGGCGAGATGGCAGAGCAGGGCCGGCCGGTCGCGGGCGTTGACCTCGATCACCGTGAAGCGGTTCGACGCCTTGTTGTCGATCAGCACGTTCGGCTCGATCGGAAAGGCGTCGGCGCGCAGCCGCGGCAGCGGCCGCGTCTTGAGCCGCTCCTGCAGCTTCGACCGGTTCGCGAGCGAATCGGCGATGCTCGTCTTGATCCGGTTGAGCCGTGCCGCCTCATCGAAAGGCCGGCCGAGCGGATCCTGGACGAGGAAATTGTCGAGCGCCATGCCGTCGCGGGTGGTGTGGATCCGTGCGTCGATGATGTTGCCGCCGGCGACGTGGATCGCGCCGGCGATGCGGTAGAACAGCCCGGGATGGTCCGAGGCATAGACCGTCACCAGGGTCGCGCCGCGGTCGGGATAGACCTGCGCCTCGATCGACAATTGCTGGTCCCCCGCCGCGTCGATCTGCCGGGCGTTGCGCTCGAGCACGTCGAGCGGCTCTGCGATCCAATAGGGCTCGGTCAGCCGCTTCTTGAGCGCCGCCATGCGGTCTTCGCTCCAGCCGAGCAGCGCCGCGAGGTCCGCCTGCTTGGCGACGACGCGCTCGCTGCGCCCCTTCTGCTTGTGCCCGAGGCGGAGCACTTCCTCGGCCGAATCGAACAGATTGGTGAGCAATTGGCGCTTCCAGCTGTTCCACACCCCCGGTCCCACCGCGCGGATGTCGACGATCGTCAGCAGCAGCAGCATGCGCAGCCGCTCGGGACTTTGCACTTGCGCGGTGAAGTCGAGGATCGTCTTGAAGTCGCTGAGGTCGCGCTTGAACGCGGTCGCCGACATCAGCAGGTGCCAGCGCACCAGCCACGCCACCGTTTCCGTCTCGGCCGGACTCAGACCGAGCCGCGGGCACAGCCGCTCGGCGACTTCGGCGCCGAGGATTGAATGGTCGCCGCCGCGGCCCTTGGCGATGTCGTGGAGCAGCACCGCGACATAGAGCGCGCGGCGCTGCGCGACCTGCTCGAAGATGCCGCTGGCGAGGGGATGATCTTCCTTGAGCTCGCCTTTCTCGATCCGATTGAGCAGCCCGATCGCGCGAATCGAATGCTCGTCGACGGTATAATGGTGGTACATGTCGAACTGCATCTGCGCGACGACGCGGCCGAAGTCGGGAACGAAGCGGCCGAACACCCCCGCCTCGTTCATCCAGCGCAGCACCATCTCCGGCGTACGCGGCGAAGTGAGCACGTCGAGGAACAGCGCATTGGCGCGCGGATCGTCGCGGACATCGTCGACCAGCCGCGCATCGCGCGCCGCGGCGCGCATCGCGGTCGGGTGGATCTCCAATCCGTGCAAATCGGCGAGCTGGAAGATCTCGATCAGCCGCACCGGATCCTCGCGAAAGAAGCCGTCGCGCGGCAGCGCCAGCCTACTGCGCTCGAGCGTGAAGCCGTGTAGCTTGCGCGGGCTCTTGAACAGCCGCGGAAAGCCGAAGCGGCTGCCGCGCGCGGCGAACTTCTCGTCGAGATGCGCGAGGAACACGCCGGTCAGGTCGCCGACCACCTTCGCCTGCAGGAAGTAGAAGTGCATGAAGCGCTCGACCTTCGACTTGCCCGGCCGGTCGGCATAGCGCATCCGGCTGGCGATCTCGGGCTGGACGTCGAAGGTCAGCCGGTCCTCGGCGCGCCCGGTGAGCAGATGGAGCTGGCAGCGCACCGCCCAGAGGAAATTCTCGGCGCGGCGGAACTGACGATATTCCTGCGGGGTGAGCAACCCCGCCTCGACCAGTTCGGCAGGCTCGCGGACGTTGTACGCGTACTTCCCGATCCAGAACAGCGCGTGGAGATCGCGCAATCCGCCCTTGCCTTCCTTGACGTTGGGTTCGACGACATAGCGGCTGTCGCCCATGCGCTGGTGCCGCGCATCGCGCTCGGCGAGCTTCTGGGCGATGAAATCGCGCGCGGTATCGGCCTGGACCTCGGCCTTGAAGCGCGCCGCCGCCTCGTCATAGAGCGCGATGTCGCCCCACACATAGCGCGCCTCGAGCAGCGCGGTGCGCACCGTGATGTCGGCCTTGGCCTGGCGCACCATCTCGTCGAGCGAGCGCGACGAATGCCCGACCTTCAGTTGCATGTCCCACAGCGAGTAGAGCATCGATTCGATGACCTGCTCGCACCAACCGGTGACCTTCCAGGGGGTCAGGAAGCCGATATCGATATCCGAATGCGGCGCCATCTCGCCGCGGCCATAGCCGCCGACGGCGATCAGGGTCAGCCGCTCGGCGGCGCTGGGGTTGGGATTGCGGTGGAGCCGCTGGGTGGTGAAGTCCCAGAGTAGGCGCAGCAACTGATCGATCAGGAAGGCGCCCGCCGCTGCCATTTCGTGCCCACGCGAGGGATGCTCGGCGAGGCGCCGCGCGATCTCGGCGTGCCCGGCGTCGAGCGCCGCCTTGAGCTCGGTGGTGCCCGCCTGGCGCAGCGCGGCTGCATCGGTCGCGGTCAACGCGGCGAGACGCTCGGCAACGGCACGCCGGTCGATCAGCGCGCGGCGGTGCGGGACGGAATCGAAGCGCGAGGACATGGGGCGGAGATAGGGGAGTGCGGCCGTGGGCGCTACCGCCTGTTATTCGAGCAGACACCCCTCCCGTTCGTGCTGAGCTTGTCGAAGCACCGTTCTTTCTTCTTCCGCAGCAAGAAGAACGGCCCTTCGATAAGCTCAGGGCAAACGAGGTCCGGGCCTTGTTCCCGCACATCCTGCTTGCACAGAAGGCGGGCGAGGAAGATGCTCGTGCGATGGACTTGCGCCTGGGCATCGCAGCGCTGGCGACCGCCATGTGCATCGTCGCGCCTGCCGCCGCGTCTGACGACGCGCGCGCGGTCGAGGCGCTCGTCCAGGCGATTCAGCATGCGGTGGAGGCGCAGGATGCCGCCGTGCTGGAGCGGCTGACTCTGCCCGAGTTCGAGATGCTCCACGGCTTTGGCCAGATCGACCGGCGCGCGACCTGGCTGGCGCTGGTCCGCGGCGGCAAGCTGCCGCGCCAGACCGCCGAGATCCGCGAATATGGCGTGCGCACCCAGATCGTCGGCCCGGTGGCGGTGCGCAGCTCGATCGTGCGCTTCCGCGATACGCGGCTCAAGCGCGACACCTGGCACCGCAGTACCGGCACCTTTCTGCGCGACCACGGCCATTGGCGGCAGCTGCGTCAGCAATCGAGCCTGCTCAGCGACGCGCCGAGCGCCGATGCCGGGCCGCTGACCGATTACCTCGGCAGCTACGCGATCCCCGACCGCGACGGCTTCGCGCTGGTCGAGCAGGACGGGCTGCTGACCTTGCGCTGGGCCACCGGCGCCGAGATCCCACTGGTGCCCATCGGCGCGGATCGGTTCGGCAGCGGGGCGATCTCTACGGTCAGCTTCGCGCGGAGCGGCGGGCGGGTGGTCAGCATGACGCGGATCGGAAGCGAGGGCCCGTGGTGGACCGCGACGCGGGCGTCCACACCCTAGACTATCATCCTTCTCCCTCTCCCCAGGAGGGGGAGAGGGTTGCGCAGACTTAGGCTCGAAGAGCCTTAGTCGGAGCTGGGTGAGGGGGTGCGGCTTCGAAGAAGCCGCGCGGCGCG
>NZ_JBYSXG010000014.1:0-53371 GCF_058782005.1 Sphingomonas sp. FW306-1B-B10E | reverse complement strand
CCCCCCCCCCCCGCGGCGCTAAGCGCCGCTCTACCCCTCACCAACCTCCGCTAGGCAGCAAGCTGCCAAGCTGCGGTATCCTCTCCCCTAGCAAGGGGAGAGGGAGATTTGGGGTGGGCATGCGCCGCGACTGGCGCGCGCTCACCCCACGAAAGCCCGCTCGACCACGAACGTCCCCGGCTTGTTGTTCGAGCCTTCCTCGAAGCCGTGGCGCTCGAGCATCGCCGAGAAGTCCTTGATCATCTCGGCGCTGCCGCACAGCATCACGCGGTCAGTCTCCGGGTTGAGTGCGCGATCGCCCGCCACCGGCGGCTGGAACAGCCAGCCTTCCTCGATCAGCTGGCCGATACGCCCGGTGGTACGGAACGGCTCGCGGGTCACCGTCGGTATATAGTGGAACTGGAGCAGCGCCTGGTCGGCGACGAGCGGGTCTCCGGCAAGCTGCGCAGTGAGTTCGTCATGATAGGCAAGGTCGCTGACCCGGCGGGTCGAGTGGACGATCACCACCTGGCTGAAAAGGTCGTAGATGTCGGGATCGCGCGCGATGCTGAGGAACGGCGCGAGGCCGGTACCGGTCGAGAGCATGAACAGCCTCTTGCCGGGGATCAGCGCGTCCGACACCAAGGTCCCGGTCGGCTTCTTGCCGAGATAGACCTGGTCGCCCTCGCGGATCATCTGCAGCTTCGAGGTCAGCGGTCCGTCCTGCACCTTGATCGACAAGAATTCGAGCTCGTCCGACCAGGTCGGGCTGGCGATCGAATACGCCCGCATCAGCGGCTTGCCCTCGCCTTCTAGTCCGAGCATCACGAACTCGCCCGAGCGGAAGCGGAAGCTCGCCGGACGCTCGATCGCGAAGCTGAACAGATGCTCGTTCCAGTGGCGGACCCAGCGAACGTTGCAGGTCTGGAAAGCGGCATGCTCGGGAAGCAGATGGGGCGGTCGGGCGTGCATGTTCATCGAAAGAAACGGTTCCTGAATCATTTGGATGCGTCGTTCAGACCGCGAGGGCCAAAGCGACGCGCGTGGCGGCGAACTGGAGCGTGCGCTGTGCCTCGGGCTTCACCAGCGCTTCAACGATGTTCTGCACCACTGTTTCCTGCCCTTTAGCGGCCGCGGCGTGAAGTGCCAGCAACAATGCCTCGTCATCGCCCAAGCTGAGACATCCGATTGTGCGAAATTGGAGCGATGCCAGCCCGTCGCGATCGAGCAGCATCATCGCGATGTTGAAATCGGGCAGGATGGCCGAGACCCGGTGCGCGGCAAGCGCCGGCCCGATCGCGGCGCATGGGCAGCGCCCGCCCCGCATCGCCCCGACCCATTGCCGCATCGCCCAGAGGAGCAACGCCTCGCTGCGGGCGAGTTCGGACACGCTTCGATCGAGGAACTGATACACGCCGCACCCTCGCATTGACCGGCCCGTCTGCGAGCCGTTCGCGTCCTAGCGCGTGATGCGAATGAGTTGCAATAGCTAAACCCCTCTCCCCTTGCGGGAGAGGGAGGGAGCCGATGAAATCGGCGGAAGGGTGAGGGGGAGTCGTAGCAGGTTACGTCCCCCTCATCCTTCCCACTCGATTTCATCGAGCGGGCCCCTTCCTTCTCCCACAGGGGGAGAAGGAGATTTAGTCCGGCTTCTTCGCCACGCCGACCAGCGCCGGCCGGAGCAGCCGGTCCTTGATCATGTACCCGGTCTGGATCTCCTGAACGACGGTGCCCGGCTCGGCATCGGCCGAAGGCACTTCCATCATCGCCTGGTGACGATTGGGATCGAGCGTCTCGCCGACCGCGACGATCTTCGAGATGCCGTGGCGCGCAAACACCGAATCGACTTCGCGCCCGGTCGCGTCTAGCCCGGTGACCAGCCCCTTGAGCCGATCGTCCTCGCGCAGATCAGCCGGGATCGCGGCGAGCGCGCGGCTGAGATTGTCGGCGACCGACAGGATGTCGCGCGCGAAATTGGTCGCGGCATAAGCGCGCGCGTCCTGCGCTTCCTTCTCGGCGCGACGGCGGACATTCTGCGTTTCGGCCTGCGCGTACATCACCGCGGCGCGCGCCTCGGCGAGCTGGGCCTCGAGCTCGGCGCTGCGGTCGTGCTCGGCAACTTCGGGGGCGGCTTCGGCGGTTTCCTCGCGAAGGCTGGTCTCCGCGTCCTGCACGTCCGCGCTCATCTTCTCATTCTCGTTCGACATATTTCCCTGTTCGTCAGGCTAGTAATCGGGCCAATGTGGCCGCCGTGAAATCCACCATGGGCACGACACGCGCATAGTTCAACCGCGTCGGGCCGATCACGCCCACCACGCCGACCACGCGCCCGTCGAGCGCACGCACCGGTTTCGCGATGACCGACGACCCCGATAACGCAAACAGCTTGTTCTCCGATCCGATGAAAATGCGCGTCGCCTCGCCTTCGCGCGCGCTGTCGAGCAACCGGGCGATCTCCTCCTTGCCCTCGAGCTCGTCGAGCAACTGGCGGACGCGCTCGAGATCCTCGGTCGCGGCGGTATCGATCAGCCGCGCCTGACCGCGCACGATCAGCACCGGGCGGCGGTCGCCATCTTCGCTCCACACTGCCAGCCCGCGCTCGACCAGGGTCGCCGCTGCGCTGTCGAGCGCCGCACGCTGCTGGCCGAGGTCGCGCTCGATCCGTGCCCGCGCCTCGCCGAGCGTCAATCCGCTCAGCATCGCGCTCATATAGTTCGCCGCCTGCTGGAGCGAGGCCGGGTCGATCCCGCCCGGGATCTCGACCACGCGATTCTCGACCGATCCGTCCTCGCCGACCAGCACCGCGAGCGCGCGATCACGGCTCAGCGGCACGAAGCCGAACTGACGCAGCACCGGCTCGACCTTGGGCACCAGCACCAGCCCAGCGCAAGACGACAGCCCCGACAATGCCGCGGTGGTGCTCGCCAGCGCCTGCTCGATCGGCCCCGCCTGCCCGGCGCGCGACTCGATCGCGGCGCGCTCCTCGGCGGAGGGCGCGCTCGCCTGCATCATTCCGTCGACGAACAGCCGCAGTCCCGACTGGGTCGGCATCCGCCCCGCACTGGTGTGCGGCGCGGCGAGCAGCCCGGCCTCTTCTAGATCCTGCATGACGTTGCGGATCGAGGCGGGCGACAGATTGAGCGTCGAGATCTTCGAGATCGTCCGCGAGCCGACCGGCGCGCCGCTGTCGAGATAGGATTCGACGACGATCCGGAACACGTCGCGCGCGCGATCGGTGAGCTCGTGGATCGGAGGGGTGGTCATGCGGTGATATGTAGCGAAGGCGACAGCGGGCTCAACCTACCGTCGTCGGTGTGCCCTCCCCGACCCCTCCCGTAAACGGGAGGGGAGCGAAAGCGGCACGCGCCGGATTTCAGCGCTCCCCTTCCGCGTAGCGGGAGGGGTCGGGGGAGGGCCCGACCCACTTACGGCCGCGGCCCGATCATCTCCTGCACCGGCAACAATTCCGCCGCGCCGCCCAGCGCTTCGGCGAGCGCGGCGTTGTCGCGACGGCAGCCATAATAGAAATGCAGCGCCTGGCCGTCGCCGATCGCGCGGGTCCAGCGGACGTCGACGCTCGGCATGTCGGTCGGCGCGTTGCCGCAATTGGCGCTGCCCATCTCGTAGCGGACCTCGCCGCTCTCGGGCCGATAGGGCGCCAGCCGCGCCGCGAACGCGTCATATTGCGCGCGGGTCAGCGTGAAGCGCCGCTCGCCGGTGACCGCAGTGAAGCGCTTGCCCTCGAACACGCCCGTGCCGTCCGGCCGCACCGTCACCGCATAGACCGGGCAGCGCCCGAAGCACGGCCCGGTCTCGTAGCGGATCGAATCGCTCTCGATGGGCCGCACCGTGTCGGGCCGCTCGGGCGCGACGCACCCTGCCAGCGAAGCCGCCGCCGCACCCAATATCATCCAGTTCCGCATGCTTTCCTCCGCTGCCTGCCCTACTCGTGCGCACCGGCTTGGTTCCCGGCGCGACACGGTCTAGGTGGCGCCAACCAGTTTGCAGGAGAATGAACCGATGCGCCCCTCCGGCCGCGCCCCCGACGAAATGCGCAGCATCACGATCGAGTCCAATTTCACGCGCCATGCCGAGGGATCGGTGCTGATCGGCTTCGGCGACACCCGCGTATTGGTCACCGCGAGCATCGAAGAGCGGATCCCGCCCTGGCTGCGCGGCAAGGGCGAGGGCTGGGTCACCGCCGAATATGGCATGCTCCCCCGCGCCACCCACACGCGTAGCCAGCGCGAGGCCGCCAAGGGTAAGCAATCGGGCCGCACCCAGGAGATCCAGCGGCTGATCGGCCGCTCGTTGCGCGCGGTCACCGACCTCAAGCTGCTCGGCGAGCGCCAGATCACGCTCGATTGCGACGTGCTCCAGGCCGATGGCGGCACGCGCACCGCGGCGATCAGCGGCGCCTGGGTGGCACTGCGCATCGCCACCAACAAACTGCTCGCCGCCGGGCTGCTCGAAAAAGACCCGATCCTGACCCAGGTCGCGGCAGTGTCCTGCGGCATCTATCAGGGCAATCCGGTGCTCGACCTCGACTATGACGAGGACAGCGCGGCCGATGCCGACGCCAATTTCGTCCTGCTCGCCGACGGCAAGATCGCCGAGGCACAGGCGACCGCAGAAGGCGCAACCTATGACGAGGAAGGCCTGCTCCGCCTGCTCCGCCTCGCGCGGATCGGGTGCAACCAGATCTTCGCCGCGCAGTTGAAGGCGGTATGAGCGGCGAAGGCGAAACTCCCCAGGCGATCCGCAAGCTCGCCCCCGGCAAGCTGGTGATCGCCAGCCACAATCCCGGCAAGGTGCGCGAGATTCGGGCGCTACTCGGGCCTTACGGCGTCGAGCCGGTCTCGGCCGCCGAGCTCGACTTGCCCGAGCCCGACGAGACGGGAACCACCTTCGTCGCCAATGCCGAACTGAAGGCGCTGCAGGCGGCGGATCTGTCCGGCCTGCCCGCGCTGGCCGACGATAGCGGACTGTGCGTCGAGGCGCTGAACGGCGATCCCGGGATCTTCTCGGCGCGCTGGGCGGGCGAAGCCAAGGACTTCGGCATCGCGATGCAGCGCGTCGAGGACAAGCTCGCCGCGCTTCCACCGGAGACCAGCCGCGACGCGCATTTCGTCTGTGCGCTCGCGCTCGCCTGGCCCGACGGCCATGTCGAATGGTTCGAGGGCCGTGCCGACGGGGTTCTGGTCTGGCCCCCGCGCGGCGACCGCGGTTTCGGCTACGATCCGGTGTTCGTGCCCAACGGCCACGACGTCACCTATGGCGAGATGGACCCCGAGGCCAAGCACGCGATGAGCCACCGCGCCGATGCGTTTCGGCAGTTGGTGGCGGCGGTCTTTTAACTATCCGTCGTCCAAGAAGCTGTTCCCTGGCGAAGGCCGGGGCCCAGTTTCGACGAACCCAGCGAGCGAGGACGATCCTCTCGAATCGCGTGGCAACTGGGCCCCGGCCTTCGCCGGGGAACAGTGCCCGTTCACGGCCGATACCCCGGCGGCTGCTCCGGATTGGCCTGATCCTCCCGCGGCGCACGCGTCGGGATCGGCACCGTGTCGAGCGCCTCGGGCACCAGCGCCAGTGTCTGGATCGCCGCCAGGCCCCATTGCGCCGACCCGTTGGTCGACACGCCCGGCCATTCGACGACCCCGCCGGGCAGCTTCACGCGCGGGTCGCCCTTGACCACCCGCATCCCCGCCTCGCCTGAATAGAATTCTGCCGCCGCGCGCCGCGCAAGTCCGGCATCGCCGGTCATCTTGGCGACATAAGCGGTGAGCCGCGAATGGCCCTGCTTCAAGTTGCGCCCGCCATAGGGCTTGTCGAACTTCGCTGCCCACTCCTCGCGCGGCGCATTGTACCAGCGGCAATAATCGAACCACGCGGCGCGGAAGCGCGGCACGTCGATCAGTTCAATCAATTCGGCCTGGATCTCCACCGCGCCGAACACCGAATTTAGGTGCGAGATTCCGATCGTGTCACGGCTGAGGAAGCGTCCGCTCGCCAGATCGAACGGCGCGCCGCCGGTCAGCCAGCCGTTCGGCATCCGGCCGATACTGTCCATCCCCGCGACGAGGCGGTCGCGCCATTTCTTGTCACCGGTGCGCTCCCATTCGGTGAGCCACGCCCCCGCGCACACCGCCCAGGTCGTGCCGAACGCCATCTGGATCACGCCCTCGGGCAGATCCTCCTTCGGCGCACTGGTCTTCCGCCCGATCTCGACATGGTCGAGCGTCTGGTCCGAGGTAACCAGCGCGCGCATCAGGTCGCCGACCCGCTCGTCGGCAGTGAGATAATAGAAGATGCGGCGATAGGCGGCGTTGCTGACCCGCGGCTGTTTCGAGCTGTCGCTCCAATGCTGGACGCCGTGGCGCGTGCCGAGCCCGGCGAAGCGCCCCATGTGATAGACGTCGACCTCACCAGTATGCCGCGTCATCGCCTCGGCGAGCCGCCAGGTCTTGGCGTCGCCCGAGCGCAGCGCGGCATACCACAGCCACAGATCGGTCGAGAGCTCGCTATTGTCCCAGGCGAAGCCGCCAATGTCGTATTTCCATTGGTGCCGGTCGGGATCGTAGCTGTGCATCACATCGCCGTGATCCCAGAAGCCGTACCAGCTGCGCCGGTCCACTTCGCCGGCATAGAAGTCGACGAGATTGGCGAGCTCATCCTCGATCAGCGCGCGCTGCGGCGTCGAGCGGTCGGGCAGGTTCCAGTTGCCGAACACCCCTGCGGCGTGGAGATGCGCGGGCTCGGTCATCAGCTGCGGCGGCGTCGCGGCGGCGCAGGCGAGCGCTTGAAGCCGCGAGGTTTCGGGAGTGGCGTCGAAGGCCCAGAGCATCAGCTCGCTCGTCCGCGCGATCCCTTTTGGATCATCCCAGCCGGGCTCGTAATCCTCATAGGTGATATCAAGCCCCTGGTTCTGCGCGTCGAAGCCCTCCATCCCCATCGTGCCGTGATAGGCGCGCAAGTCCATCGGCCGCGCGTCGGGCGACCACAGCCACGCGGTCAGGCTGGCGGTGTCCGAGGCGGCATTGCGCACGTCGAGCTGGGTCGGGTGGCGCTGCCAGAAATAGCGCGCGGCGAGCCCCGCCCCGCCCTGCGGCGTCCCGACATAGCCGAAGCCCGGCGCGCGCCGGCCCTCGTCCGAATCGATCCAGCCATGGCCTTCGCCCGTGCGCTTGGTCAGCGTGAAGCCATTGGCGTTGAGCTGGGCGAGGCTGAAATCGTTCCACGCCGGGATCCGCTCGAGCAGCTTGCCCACCGGATCGCGCATCTCGGCAACCGCCACGGTGCGCCCGGCGACCTGCGCCGCGCGCACCGCCTTGCCCGGATCGCGGCGCAGCCCGGTGAGCGGGCGCACCGCCTCGGCGAACATCGTGTCCTCTGCGGTGGCAAAGCGGACATGGCGATCGTGCAGCGGCCCACGCATCGGCACGTCGGTCGCAACGCCGAGCGCCGAAATATGGTCGCTCGCGTCCAAGTCGAGGATGAAGCTGTGCACCACGCGCAGCGCCTCTGACCCGGCATAGGCATAGAGCCGCACCACGAACGGCAGCACCGATCGCCCGCCGCCGACATGATGCCCCTCGAGCCGCACCACTGCGCGCACCGGCCCCTTCTGCTCGACCACCGCGCGTTCGATCGTCCCGGTCAACGCGACCCGTTCCCCTTCCGGCGAGCCCGCACGAATCTCGCCGAGCAGCCGCGCATTGGCGAGCAGGGTCCGATCGCCTTGCTTCGCCGATCGCACCGCCGCGGGGCCGCTCCTCGCGATGTCCCATTCGAGCGCGCCCGAGCGGACCAGGATCGCGTCCGCCGTCTCGTGCACCGATACCGGCGCCGCGGGCAGCGCCGGACGCCCGCGCGCGACGACCAAGCCGTCGCTTCCCACCCCCGCCGGCACCGCATGCGCAGTCCATTTGATCGAGCCGTCGGGCCAATAGGCGGTCGGCCAGCTCTGCGACGGCACCTCCCCGTCGGCTCCGCGCACCGTCAACGCCTTTCCCTTGGCCAGCGTGCCGCGCGCCCAGGCGACCCCGAAGGTCTGTCCGCTGTGCAGCTCGGGCGCCGCCCAGTCGATCCAGCGGACCGGCGCCTCGACGCCCTTGCCACGCCGAGCCTGCGCCATCGCCGGCGCCGCCCCCGCGGCCGCCGCCGACACGATCGCCCCCTGCAGCATCGTCCGTCGCGTCAGGTGCATGTCTCTCTCCCGGCCTATGGTTTTCCGATGCGCAGATTGCGGATGCGCAAATGGCTCTTGGTGGTGCGCAGCGCGAACCAGCCGCGCCGATAGGGTTTCGCATCGTCGAGCGCGAAGATCCGCCGCCCGTCGCGCTCGACTGCGATGTGCCGCCCGTCGGCGATCAGCCGGACATGCGTCCAGCGATTGGCGACCAACAAATTCTCCGCGCCGACAAGGTCGTGCCCCGGCAGCAGCGGCCGGTTGCCGGGCTCGCCGACATAGCGGCGGAAGCGCGTCGTAGTGTTCCGGTTGCCGCCGATCCCGACATAATAGGTCTGCAAATCATCATATTGGGCGAACGCGCCCGAGCGCTTCCTGGCGAACACCGATCCGCCGCGCACGCGCGAGTCGCGCGCCATCCAGAACGCATTGAGGTCGCTCACCGCGTCGTTCGCGCCGCCCTCGGCCACCGCCAGCGCGTCGAACTCGATCGCCACCGGCCCGCGCAGTTCCCGCGCGTACCAGAGCGACAGCCCCGCCGGCGCCTCCACATCGATCGCTTCGCCGAAGCTGACGAACGCCGCCTGCTCGGCCTCGATCCGCCAATTCGCCGCAGCGGTAGTCGTCGCCGGCCGCGCACCATCCGCGCAGCCCGCGGCCACCACGCACAGAGCGATCGCCGCGAGGCGCAGCGCCCTGCCCTTATGTCCGGCCGGATTCAACATGGTCCGGCCCGATCTGCATCACAGCTTCCACTGCATCCCGACGAAGATGCGCTGGCCCGGATAGTTGTATTCGATCGGGCGCGCGGCATCGATATAGGTCTGGCTATATTCCTTGCCGAGGTTGAGCGCCTCGACCCAGACGCTGTATTTGTCGGTCAGGCGGAACATCACCTTGGCGTCGATGAAGGACTCGCCCTTCCTGAAGATCGGATTGTTGCCGAAATTGGCGTCGGACGCCTTGTCGAGCCAGGCGCTGCGCCGGTTGTACGAGATGCGGGCATTGAGGAAGCCCTTATCGTAGAACAGGCTGCCATTGTACGTGTACTTGGACAGGCCCGGATAGCCGTCGAGCGGCGCGCCGGTCGACTGGTTGGTCAGTCCCGAATTGAGCACCCGCGCATAAGTAAAGTTGGCGCTCGCGCCGAACCCGTCGAGCACGCCCGGCAGGAAGCTGAACACGGTCTGCGCGCTCGCCTCGAACCCGTCGAGCTTGGCGCCGAAGCCGTTGACCGACTGGCGCACGGTGTACGTCGTGCCGTCATGATAGAGATCGACCCCGGAGCGCGTCACGTTGGGAACGATGAAGCTTTTGATGTTCTTGTAGTAATAGCCCAGGCTGATCAGCGTGTCCGGGTTGGGATACCAGGACGCGTTCACGTCGAACTGGTCGGCGCGATAAGGCTGGAGATCGGGATTGCCCGCGGTGCAGGTGTCGTCGACGCCGATCGCGTCGAGCGTATCGATCGTGCAGTTGATCGCCGGCGCGAGATCGGCTGGCTTGGGCCGCGCCATGTTCTTGGCGAAGGTGGTGCGGACGAACAGGTTGGGCACCACCTCGAGGTTGAGGTTCACCGCCGGCAGCCAGTCCTCATAGCGGTTCTGAATCGCAATTTCCTGCGTGTAGGTCTGCACCGTCTCGGTCACCGCGGGGATGCCGTTGACGCCAGTACCGGGGCGAATGCGGACTTCGTTGCGACGGTTCGATCCGGTCGTGCTGTCGCGCGTCTTGGTATAGCGTACGCCGAAATTGCCGGTCAGCTTCATGTCCCAGAACAGGGGCTGCTCGAAATTGAACTTGAGATAGGCCGAGGCGATCTGCTCGTCGACCACATAGGCCGGGATCTGCGGCAGCCCATTGGCCTCGCGCACCAGGTTCTGGTTGAACCGCGACAGATCGAAATAGCGCGCAAGGTCCGCCGAGAATTCGGGAAAGGCCAGCGCGCTCGGCGCGCCGCTCGGCGCGCCCTGCAGCCCGGAGAATAGCGACGCCCCGCCGGTGGTCCGGCCGGCCTGGGCGAGGAACGCCTGATATTGTGCCTGCGTCCAATAATAGGTGTCCGCCGCCGGGCCGCTCGCGGGCACCGCGCCGATCACCGTGTTGTAGCTGACATTGGCGCTGCTCTGGAATACCGCCGGCGAGCCCGCAATGCCCGCCGCGGGCACTGCCGTCACCGCTGCCTGCAGCAGCCGCCCGCCGCCGCCGGTATAGCTGTAATAATTCTGGTCGCGGAACTGGCCGCCCCATTCCACGGTGGTGAACGGACCCCAGTGGAGGTCGTAGTCCATGTCGAGCTGCGCCATCTTTTCGCTCGAACCCGCATCCTGCGGGCGATATTGCACCACCGGCCCGGACTGGACGAGGGGCACGCCGTTCGCCCCGGCGCGCGCGACGCCATAGTCGGTCGCGTCGGCAGGATCGAAGCTCGACGGGAAGCCGAACACCGGCAGCCCGAGCTCGTTGCGGCGATCGACGGTGACTCCGCCCACGCCGGTGCTAATCGAGACGAGATTGGTGTTGTTGATCAGGTTCGCCTTGGAATAGGCGCCGAGCCCGCGCACCTTGAGGCGGTCGAGATCCCAGTCGAACCCCGCCTGGTAATATTGGGTGAACTGGTCGTAATCGAAATTGCGGCGCTGGACGCCCACGATGTTGTTCGCGCCGGTCAGCGTGGTGCCGGCGAGCACGCCGTTGTTCGCCAGCGTCGAACTGGTGACGACATGGTCCTCGATCGTGAACGTGCCGTTGGTGACGCGCGGGCGCGAGGTCCCGCCGGCAGCGTTGGCGGCCAGCGCCGGATCGACATTGTAGCGCTCGAAACGATCGGCATTGATCGAGTAATTGATATCCAGCAGCTGCTGCCGGCGCTTGTTGAGCTGGCCCTGCACCCAGAAGTTGAAATTGTCGGTCGGGCGAAACTGCGCCTGGATATCGACCGAGGTACGGTAGTCGCGCCGCTCTTGCGTGCGATAACGGTAGATCGTCGGCGCCCAATCGAAGAACTGCGTCTCGCAGGCAAGGCGATTGGCCGTGGCGGTCGCCGCGGTCGCACCGGTGGTGCCCGCGCAGCTCTCATAGGTGGCAAAATTGGCGTAGTTCGGATCGGCGATCGTCTTCTCGCTCGAGCGGTCGAAATCTGCGATGCGGCCCCAGTTGGTGTTCGACGCGAAGTCCGAGCGCGTATCGACCGCGCTGTGCGTCACGTTGACGATGAAGCCGAAGCGGCCGTCGAGCAGGTCGCCGCGCCCCGCAAGGAAATTGAGCCGCGGCTGCCAGGTCTCCTTCAGATCGTGATGCTGGCCCTCGGCCTTGACGCTGAAGATCGGGTCCTTGAGGTCGAGCGGGCGCCGCGTCTCGACCGAGACGGTGCCGCCGATGCCGCCCTCGGGCAGATCGACCATATAGCCCTTGTAGACGTCGATCGACTTGACGAGCTCGACCGCGAGTTCACGGAAATCGCCGCTGCGCTCGCCGAGCGCGCTCTGCTGGCTGACGCCGTTGATCTGAACGCGGTTGAGATCGGGCTCGACGCCGCGGATCGACACCTTGTTGCCCTCGCCCAGGTCGCGGCTGAGCTGGACGCCGGTGATGCGGCTGAGCGCCTCGCCGACATTCTTGTCGGGGAAGCTGGCGATGTCGTCGGCGACGATCGAATCGACGACGGTGCCCGAATTCTTCTTGCGGCCGATCGCCGACTGGAGGCTGGCGCGCGTGCCGGTGACGATCACGTGTCGGCATCGACGCCGCTGTCGTCCGGGGTGCCCTGGGTCTGCGATTCGGTGGTGGGGGCCGGATCGTCCGAAGGGGTGGTCTGCGCGCCGTCGGCGGCCTGCGCAAACGCGCTCGGCGAGAACATCGCCGCTGCCGCAACCGCGGCAAGCGAGACGCTGGAACGAACGACGCTGGAACACTTACGCATACTCTCTCCGACCCGTTGGCGGCCCCGGGCCGCGCACGCCGATTCATCGGCTGTACCGACTCGAATAGCAGCGTGGTTAGGGAATGGAAGCGAATTCACTATATGTGATAGTTATACTCACATAGTGAAACGAAATGGAAAGTTTGCTGCAAACGGCTTGCGGCACGGCGCAGGCGGTCGGACAGAGGCCGCATCACCTCGCGATCCAGCTGAACCTGTTTCAGGCATCGACTTGATCAGACATCGTCATCCCCGCGAGCGCGGAGACTCACTCAGGGACGTGCCCAAGGCACCCCCCGGTTTTTGTTCACGCGAGCGAAATGGTCCCGCGCTTCCGCGAAGATGACGGCTGGGAATGTACGTCCTTCAGCTTCGAATGAATCGTCGGGCTAGCGCTTTCCCGCCGTGCCCGGCTTGCGCAGCTTGAGGAATTCGGACCCGGCCTTCCACGCCGGCCAGTCGCCCGACCGGGCGAGTTCGCCGCCGATCGTGCCGACCAGCGCGATGTCCTGGAGCGCACCGTCGAGGTTCCAGTCCGGGCTCCAGTGGTCGCACGCCTGGTGATAGCACGCGCCGGTATAGGCATCGATCCACGCCTGCCCCGCCGCGATGCCGCCCTGCTTGAGGTCCGATGCGCCGGCGATGCCCATCATCAGCAGCACCGGCACGCCGCGCTTGGCGAACGAGAAATGGTCGGCACGGTAGAATAGCCCGCGCTCGGGCAGGCTTTCGGGGGTCATTCGCCGGCCCTGCGTCGCCGCGACGCGCGCCATGTCGTCTTCGAGCGTGTTCTGACCCTTGCCGACCAGCACGACATCGTTGGCGAAGCCGGCGGTCTGGAGGATGTCGAGCGTCAGATTGGCGACGGTCTTTTCGAGCGGGAAGACCGGGTTCGTCGCATAATATTCCGATCCCAGCAGTCCGCGCTCTTCCGCGGTCCACGCCGCGAACACGACGCTGCGCGCCGGCGCAGGCCCCGCCTTGAGGCCGCGCGCAATCTCGAGCAGCCCGGCGACGCCGAGCGCGTCGTCATTGGCGCCCGCGCGATAGACTCGCCCCTGCGCGTCGGGCTTGCCCTCGCCGTACGCATCCCAATGCGCGCCGAACATCACGACTTCGTCTGCGCGGCTGGTGCCGGGGATGCGTGCGAGGACGTTGTTGCTCGTGACGACCTGATGCGAGACCGGCAGCTCGGCCTGAAATCTGACGCCCTTTAGTTCGACCGGCTTGAAACCTGGCGACCGCGCCGCGGTCGTCAGCGCATCCAAGTCGAGCACGGCCGATGCGAACAGCCGCTTCGCCGCGGCGCCGGACAGCCAGCCCTGCAATCGCACGCTGGTCAGGTCGGCGGGCTTGCGCACGATGTCGTAATTTTCGCCGCCCGGGCTGATCACGACGTTCCAGCCATAGCCGGCGCCCGCGGTATCGTGGACGATCAGCGCGCCGACCGCGCCGCGCCGCGCCGCTTCCTCGAACTTGTAGGTCCAGCGGCCATAATAGGTCATCGTCCGGTCGCCGAACTTGCCCGCGGCGGGCTCGCCCGGCGCAGCGTGGAAGTCGGGATCGTTGACGAGGAAGACCAGGACCTTGCCGCGGACGTCCACGCCCTTGAAGTCATCCCATTGCCGTTCGGGCGCGTGGACGCCGTAGCCGACGAACACCAGCGGCGCATCGATCCGCGCCGCATCGTCGGGCCGAATCGTCGAGATATAGATATCCTCGCCGGACTTGAGCGGCGTTGTCCCTTTGGCGCCCTGGAAAGCGAGCTGCCGCGGCGCCCCGAGCTGGGTATGGAGCAACGGCACCGGCTGCACCCAGCCGCCATTAGGCCCCGCAGGCTCGAGCCCGAGCGCCTGGAAGCGCGCGACCAGATATTCGATCGTCTTCTGCTCCGCCGGCGATCCCGGCGCGCGCCCCTCGAACGCGTCGGAGGCGAGCGTCCGCACGGTCTCGGTCAGTCGGTCGGCGGCGCCGGATTGCTGCGCGGCCGCAGGCGAGGCCCCGGCGCAGAGCGCCAGGGCGAGGAGCAAAGCTCGAGTCATGAGGAGACGGCTAAGCAGGTCGGCGGCTGGTAACAACTTGATTCTGCGTGGCCGCCCCTCGGCTCAGTGAAACGAAGGCGGCGGGGCGGCGATGCCCCAGCTTTGGTCGGGCTGCGTCGCCAGCGTGAAATCGAGCGCCCCCCCGTGCGCGACGAAATCGGCAGGCAGCCACGCGCGATCGCTCGCCCCCCCGTTCACGCGCAGCGACTGGACGAAGGGCGCGTCGGCCGCAGCGCCCTCGGCGCGGATCGTGATCCGCCCACCCGGCCGCTCGATCGTCGCACTCGGGAAGAGCGGGCTGCCCAGCACCAGTTCGGCCCGCCCCGGATAGACCGGGTAGAGCCCGAGCGCCGACCAGACATACCAGGACGACATCTGCCCGAGATCGTCATTCCCCGAAATGCCCTGCGGCGTGTTGGTCCAGATCCGGCGCATCGCCGCGCGCACCGTCTCCTGCGTCTTCCACGGCTGGCCGACGAACAGATACAGCCAGGGAGAGGCGATCGACGGCTCATTGTCCATCTCGGCGTGGAGCGGCCCCGATTTGGTCACCGCCCAGCCGCCGTCGGGCGTGCGGAAGAAGGCGTCGAGCCGGCGCGCGGCGGCGTCGCGGCCGCCCAGCGCTTCGATCAGCCCGGCCGGATCGAACGGCACCATCCACAGATATTGCGCGCCGCTCCCCTCGACGAATTCCTCGTCGGACGCGGGATCGAAGGCCGGCCAGCTGCCATCGGCCTTGCGCGGCTGGGTATAGCCGCCCTCGGCAGTCGCCTTGGGGTTGAACAGATTGCGCCACCAGCCCGAGCGCGCGCGGAACGTCCGCGCGCCGGCCCTGTCGCCGGCATGGCGGGCAAGCTCGCTCAGCCCGAAATCGGCCGCAGCCATCTCGAGCGTGTCGGAAGCGCTGCCCCAGCCCGGCGCGCCGACCGGCATGTAGTGCAGCCGCAGCCACTGATCGAGCCCCGGCCGCTGCCCCGTGCACAGCACCGGGCACCCCTTGCGATCGAGATCCTTGGCGGTCGCCACCGTCGCCGCGCGCTTGAGCGAGGCATAAGCGCGCTTGAGGTCGAAGCCGCGCCCGCCGAACGCATAGATCGCCGCGAGCGACGGCGGCGACGGGTCGCCGTTCATCACGCTCGTCGGCCCGGTGAGGTGCGTCCAGCGATCCCACACCCCGTCATTCTGCTCGGCCTGGTTGAGCAGCGACTGCGCGATGTCCGAGCCGCGCCGGGGATCGAGCAGGGTCACCAATTGCAGCTGCGAGCGATAGACGTCCCAGCCCGAATAATTGGCATATTGCGCGCTCTGGCGCGGCGCGAGCCGATGCGTCTTGCCGTCGAAGCCGCGATACCGCCCGTCCGCATCGCTGGTGAGATTGGGCGTCATCAGCGCATGATAGAGCGCGGTGTAGAACACCGTCCGGTCGTCGCGCGCGCCGCCGTCGATGCGGATCTGGCCGAGCGCCCGGTTCCACGCCGCGCGGCCCGCCGCCTGCGTCGCCTCGAGGCTGGTGCCCGCCGGGCTCTCGCGCTCGAGATTCGCCCGCGCGCCCGCCGCATCTACATAAGAGATGCCGATGCGGACATTCACCACCGGGCTGCGCTTCGAATCGAACGCGATCCACCCGCCGGCGCCCTTGCCCGCGGGCGGGTGGCCGCGCGTGCCATAGCCGGTCCCGCCCGATCCGGTCGCGGCACCGGGCGTCACCGTGTCGTCGCGCCAGGTCCCGCCGGTCTCGAACGGCTGGTCGAACACCGCGACGAAGTGCAGCGTGTAGTAGCTCTCGCGGCGATCCTCGGCGAGATAGCCGCAGAAATTGCCGCTGGTCACCGATCCGCTGACCGTGCGCGTCGCCGAATCGATCCGGATCGCCGAATCGCTGCTGCCGACTTCGCTGTCCGAGGTGCGGAACAACAGGTTTGCGGGCCTGTCCGCGGGAAAAGCGAAGCGGCCCACCGCGGTGCGCTCGGTCGCGCCGAGCTCGGCCTTGACGCCATTGTCGAGCGTCAGCGCATATTCGCCCGGCCGCGCGCTTTCCTTGGCATGGTCGAGCAAGCTGGCATAGGTCATCCCCGCCTCGACCGAGGCCGGCGAAACTTCGACCGATGTCGTCACCGGCATGATCGGAATGTCACCGCTCGCGCCGGTGCAGCCGGTCCCGTTCACATGCGTCAGGCTGAACCCGCGAACTCCGTTCGCGCGCCATTCATAGCCGCCCGGCGCCGCGATCGGGAAGCGCTTGCCCGGCAGCGGCGTCAGCTCGGGACTGAACGCGACCATCCCGAACGGCATGGTCACGCCGGGGAAGACGTTGCCGCCATTGGTCGTACCGATGAACGGATTGACCTCGGCCACCGGATCGACCGCCGCGTCGATGGCGGCACGCCCGGCAGTCCCGGCGACGATCGCGAGACAGGCAGCGGCAACTCCGTAGCGGATCATGATACCCCCGACGCCGATTAATCCAATTTGCTTTGCTAAAGTCGGATGGGGGGCCGGGTCAACTGCACGCGTAATCGGCCGGCGCGCAAATGGCGGCTGCAGTCCGATTCAGGACGCCCTTAGGCCTGTCGATGAGAAGATGGTGGACAGGGCTGGATTCGAACCAGCGTACGGGAAACCCGGGCAGATTTACAGTCTGCTGCCTTTAACCACTCGGCCACCTGTCCATGGTGCCGCCTGAAGCGAGGGCGGTCCAATGCCGAAGCGACCCCGCGCTGTCAACGCCTTGCGCGCAGACCGCGCGCCGCATAGCGTCGCGCGCATCCCTCCAATCCGCAGGAGCCCCATGCGCACAGCCGCCGCCATTGCCGCCATTGCCGTTCTCGCGTCTCCGCTCGGCGCCCAATCGGTCGACCGCAGCGAGGTCGGGCGCATCCTCGACGAAGGCATGAATCGCTCCGAAGTGATGCTGACCGTCGAGCATCTGACCGACCATATCGGCCCGCGCCTCACCAATTCGCCGGGCATGCGCGCCGCCGAGGACTGGACCGCGTCGAAGTTCCGCGCCTGGGGGCTCAGGAACGTCCACAAGGAAGGCTTTGATTTCGGCCGCGGCTGGTGGATCGAGCGGTCGAGCGCGCAGATGGTCAGCCCGCGCCCGATCGCATTGACCGCGATCCCGATCGCCTGGACCCCGGCGACGCCGGGCAAGATCAGCGCGCCCATCGTGGTTGCGCCGATGAGCGAGGAGCGCCATTTCGCGCTCTACCGCGGCAAGCTCGCCGGCAAGATCGTCCTGATCACCTTGCCCAATGACGGTTCAGAGCCGGGCGATCCCGCCTTCCGGCGCTACAATAGTGACGAGCTCGCCAAGCTCGACGCCTATGACCAGCCGACCTACGATCCCGCGGCGAGCGACCGCCGGATGAAGCGGCTCGATTATTCGGCGAAGCTCGATGCCTTCCTCAAGGCCGAGGGCGCGGTCGCCTATGCCACGATGTCAGCGCGCGACGGCAAGCTCGTCCACGGCAGCGGCTATCTGTTCGGCGCGGGCGAGACCCAGCAGGTCCCCGGAGTCGAGATCGCCGCCGAGGATTATCGCCGCCTCGCCCGGCTCGCCAAGCTTGGCCCGGCGCCGGTGGTCGAGCTCGAGAATGTCGTCCATTTCGTCGACACCGACACCCAGGCGTACAACATTTTCGCCGACATCCCCGGCAGCGATCCCTCGGGCGCCTATGTCATGGCCGGCGGCCATCTCGATTCCTGGGTCGCGGGCGACGGCGCGGTCGACAACGCCGCCGGCGTCGCGATGGTGATGGAAGCCGCGCGCATCCTCCAGGCGATGGGCGTCAAGCCAAAGCGCACGATTCGCTTCGCGCTATGGGCGGGCGAAGAACAGGGCCTGCTCGGCTCGATGGCCTATGTCGAGCAGCATATCGCGACGCGTGCCCGCAAACCCGGCAGCCCTGCGACCGGGCTCGCGCGCTTCTATGGCTGGGCCAATCGCTGGCCGATCACCCGCCAGCCGGGCTATGACAAGCTCGCCGCCTATTTCAATCTCGACAACGGCTCGGGCAAGATCCGCGGCATCTATGCCGAGAACAATCCCGCGGTGGTGCCGACCTTCCGCGACTGGTTCGCGCCGTTCGGCTCGATGGGCGCGAACACCGTCGCGATCCGCGGCACCGGCGGCACCGACCACGTGTTCTTCTCGGCGGTGGGCATCCCGGCGTTCCAGTTCATCCAGGATCCGCTCGATTATGGCAGCCGGCTCCACCACACCAGCATCGACACCTTCGATCACATCAAGGCGGCCGATATGCGCCAGGGCGCGGTGATCCTCGCGAGCTTCCTGCTCAATGCCGCCAATGCCGACAAGCCCTTGCCGCGCAAGCCCTTCCCCACCGAGCCGAAGGTGACCGACCCGTTCGCCTACCCCAATCCGGATGACCTCGACTGATGGCACGCAAAGGACACCGCCCGAGCAAGGCGCCGGCATCGCGGCCGCGCTTCTATGGCCGCCACGCGGTGCTTGCCGCGCTCGACAATTCCGAGCGCACCGTGCGGAAAATCTGGGGGACGCACGAGGCGCTCGCCGGGCTCGACATCCCGACGTCGATCCCGATCACCTTCGCCAATGCCGCCGATCTCGGGCGGCTGGTGCCGGGCGACGCGCCGCACCAGGGGCTCGTCGCCGAAGTCGATCCGCTCGAGGAGATCTGGCTCGGCGATCTGCTCGCCCAGGGCGAAGGCGACCAGCGGCCGCTGGTGATCCTCGATCAGGTCACCGATCCGCACAATGTCGGCGCGGTGCTGCGCTCGGCGGCGGCGTTCGACGCACTCGGCATCGTCACCCAGGACCGCCACGCCCCGCCCGAATCGGGGGCGCTGGCGCGCGCCGCCTCGGGGACGCTGGAGAGCGTGCCCTGGGTGCGCGTGGTCAATCTCGCCCGCGCGCTCGAGGAGATTGCCGAAGCGGGGTTCTGGCGGATCGGGCTCACCGGCCATGCCGAGGGAACGCTCGCACAAGTGATGGGCAGCCAGGCGCGCATCGCACTCGTGCTCGGCGCCGAGGGCGAAGGCATGCGCCAGAACACCGAAGCGCATTGCGATCAGCTCGCCAAGCTGCCGATCTCGGACAAGGTCGAAAGCCTCAATGTCTCGAACGCGGCCGCCGTGGCGCTCTACGCGATCGCGGCGCGGGGGTGAACGCGCGAGCCCCAGCTCCTCCGAAATGGGCCAGTCGCCACTGTCATCGCTCGCATCGCTGCGCCTAGCATGACGGGCGGGAGGATGCTGCATGGCCGAGACGTTGATGCGGGATGGTGGGAAGATGGCCCCGGTGCCGACGCAGGATATCGCTCGGGCGCCCTCGGCGCTGCATGTGCAACTCAACCGACGAACGGTCCCGCTGCAGCGCATGGCCACGCGCCTGTCGGCGCGCGCCGCCACACCGCCGGTCCAACGCAACGCGCGCACGGACGCGGTCGTGCAATTGATGCGCCCGCAGGTGTACGACGTGAACCGACTGTTCCAGGTCTATTATCCCGGCCCCTTCTCTGGGCCGATCATCGCCACCTATAACGGTACCGACGATGACGAGAACTATCGGTTCACTACCACGCATGGGCGCCCGATCGTAGTCACCGAGGATCGGATCATCGGCTATCGCCCGACCGTCGGTGGCATGCATCCGCCAGGGCAGATTCGCCCGCCCGAAGAGAATGTCAACGGCCGCACCCAGGTGCTGCTGTCCGAAGCCGATCTTTCAGGCGCGATGGCGCGCCAGCGCCAAGACCCCAGCATCGTCGATCGGATGGTGGTCACCACCTTCGAGCAGGCACCCAACTATGCCAGCTATGCGCAGAACCGGCGCGACCTGGAGGTGCAGGGCGTCCCGATCCTCAACAACATGAACATCGGCGACACCCGTGGAACGGCAGAACGCCTTTCCGGTGTAGGACCGAACGCTAATCTGCATTTCCAGATGCCGCGGGTGCCGCAGGGAACCAAAGGCTATTCGACGCCGCAGCTAATTCACGACACGTTGCGCCTGCCGTCAATGATGCAACGCGACGACGTATCGGTAAGCATCACCGCGCCCGATCCGTCCGGCTATGCGAAGCCGGGCACTCACAATACCTTCTATCGCTTGGAAAATGGCGGCGCGGTCAAAGGAACAGGCATGACCCAGACCAGCGCTGGCCCGCCCTCGGACGACGAGATGGAGGACTATGGCTATTCACATCGCCAAACGACCAAGGACGCGTCCACCGCGGTCGCCGAAAAGCGCAAAAAGTACAAGTTCGTCTCGTCGAAGACCGAGCATGCTGATTTTCACAAGCCGGACGTCAATAAACGCGATGAGGATGAAGATAGGGGCGGCGGCGGTGGTTGGGGCGCGACGAGCACGACCGAGCCAATAGTGATGACTCACTAGCCAGCGAAGGCGGCGCTCAGTCCTCGGCCGCGATCGTCACCCGCAGCCCGTCGAGCGCCTCGGTGAACTGGACCTGGCACGACAGCCGCGAGCGTGCGTCGCGATCGGGCGAGCTGTCGAGCAGATCGTTCTCGTCTTCGCTCATCGGCGGCAGTTTGGCCGCAAATTCCGGGTCGACATGGACATGGCAGGTCGCGCAACTGCAGCAGCCGCCGCAGATCGCGAGCAGCTCGTCGAAGCCATTGTCGCGGATCACTTCCATCACGCTGAGCCCCGCCTCGCCCATGACTTCGCGTTCTTCCCCTTCCCTGGTGACGACGATAAGCTTGGGCATGCAATTCTCCTTGGTCGGCCCTTCCCATGCCGTCGAAGCCCCCCGGTTTCAAGGATGTCGGCCATGGGCCTGAGCGAAATCCAGCTCCGCGAGTCGGTCGATGCGCTCGTCCGGATCGAGCCCGCCTTCGCTGCGGCGCTGGAGCGCGCCGGCTATCCCCCGCCGCGCATCCGCGACCGCGGCTACGAGACCTTGCTGCGCACGATCGTCGGCCAGCAGGTCAGCGTCGCCGCGGCGCAGTCGATCTGGAACAAGCTCGCCGCCGGGCTCGGCGACCTGACCGACCCGGGCACCGTCGCCCGCGCAACCGACGACCAGCTCCGCGCCGCCGGCCTGTCGCGCCAAAAGGCGGCTTACGCCCGCAGCCTCGCCGAGGAAGTGACGAGCGGACGGCTGGACCTCGCGAATCTGCCAGAGGATGACGAAGAAGCGATCGCCGCGCTCACGGCGATCAAGGGAATCGGCCGCTGGTCCGCCGAGATCTACCTGCTGTTCGCCGAGGGGCGCCCCGACATCTGGCCGGCGGGGGATCTTGCGGTCCAGATCGAGATCGGCCGCATCCTCGGTCATGCCGGGCGCCCGTCGGAGAAGAAGCTGCGCGAATGGTCGCTGCCCTGGAGCCCCTATCGCGGCGCCGCGGCGATCTTCGCCTGGCACCACTACAAGATCGACATGGAGGTGATTTGAGAGTGATAAATTGGGTTAGGTCGCCCCCAGCCCCACCGCCAGCGCCCCCAGCGGCCCGGCCATCGCGCCCAGCCCCGGCGGCCCGAGCCGCGCGTCGAGTTCCCCGGCATAGCCCGCCAGCGAGCCGTACCCGCTTAAGCTCCCCGCCAGCCGTGCCCGCAGCCGCGGAAACAGATGCGCGCGCTTGGCGATCACCCCGCCGCCGATCGCGATCCGCTCGGGCGCGGCGACGGTCACGAGATTGTGCAGCAGCGCTCCGAGATCGTGGACGAACAGGTCCCATTCGGGCCCGTCGATCGGCAGTTCGTGCCCCGGCCGCCCGAAGCGCGCGGCGAGCGCCGGCCCCGAGATCAGTCCCTCGACGCAATCGCCATGGAAGCGGCACCAGCCAGGGTAATTGTCCCCCACCGCGCGCGGCACCCGCATATGCCCGGCCTCGCCATGCGCAACGCCCTGCACCGGCCGTCCGCCGGCGACCAGCCCGACCCCCACGCCGGTGCCGACGGTAATATAGGCATGCGTCGCCAGTCCCTGCGCCGCGCCCCAGCGCGCCTCGGCCAATGCGGCGCCGTTGACGTCGGTCTGGAAGCCGATCGGCTTGGCGTAGCGCCGCTCGAGCCGGCGGACGATATCGGTCCCGCTCCACCCCGGCTTGGTCGTCGCAGTGACCGCGCCATAATCCGGTGCACCGGTGTCAAGCTGGAGCGGGCCGAAGCTGGCGACGCCGATCGCATCGAAGCTCCAGTCGTCGAGCACCGCCTCGATCTCGGCCAGGGTGGTGACGGGATCGGTGGTCGGCACCGTCCGCTGTTCGCGGACATCGTCCGGGCCGGTACCGAGCAGAGCGATGCATTTGGTCCCGCCGAGTTCGAGCCCAGCGATCAGGGGTGTCGTTACGCGCATGCGCCCCCGCTAGCCCAGCCGGCCGCAGCGGAAAAGCCGCGAAGACAATATCCGAGCCGGTGCGGACCGCAAAAATCGCTGCCGTCAGCGACTCGGCAGGGATCATCCGTAGGTCACCACCAGCCTCTCGGCGAACGGACCGTTTTTGCTCAACCGGCCTTCCTTGCCCGCCGCGCGGCGCAGATTGGGCTGCTTGAGCAACGGCTTGAGCATCAGGTGCAGTGTCGCATAGTTGATGTGGCGACCGAAGCATTCGTGCAACCCGTAGCCGAAA
This sequence comes from Sphingomonas sp. FW306-1B-B10E, assembly GCF_058782005.1. Lineage (NCBI taxonomy): Bacteria > Pseudomonadati > Pseudomonadota > Alphaproteobacteria > Sphingomonadales > Sphingomonadaceae > Sphingomonas > Sphingomonas sp. FW306-1B-B10E. The sequence goes on along the minus strand of NZ_JBYSXG010000014.1, from coordinate 30,660 downwards.
TGCATGTAATCGCTCGCCGGCCGGTTCGGATCGAACACGCGCGGATTGGCGACGCGGCGCGGGTCCATCATCGCCGAGGCGAAGGCGGCGAGCACCTGCGCCCCCGCGGGGATCGTCGCGGCGTGCGAGGTCCCCTTGCCCAGCGTCCAGTCGGTCAGCGCCACGCGCGGCAACCCCGGCGCGAGCGGATCGAAGCGCATCGCCTCGAGCACATAGCCGCGCAACCGCTCGTCATCGTCGGCGCGCGCCGCGGCACGCGCCTCGGCCAGCGCCTGCGGCCGCCGGAGCAATTGCTCCATCGCCTGCGGCACCACCATCGGCGGCTGCGGCGGCCCGCCGACGATGAACCCGGTCAGCGAAGTGCGGATGAAATCGTCGGTAAAAACCAGGTCGCCCGCCGCCTGCAACGCGAGACAGCGCGCCAGCACGTCGTCCTTGCCGGGCTCGATCCGGCGGCGGGCGATCTCGTTCTGGATGTGCAGCCGTAGCGCCGGCGCGATCTCGTCGACTTCCGCGCGGAGCGCCGGATCGTTGCCTTGGTCGACGAATTGAAACTCGAACAGCCGTGTCCCCCAGACGCGCAGATCCCCGCCCGGCGGATTGGGCACGCCGAGATAGTCGCCGAGCATCGTGAAGGTCACGCGCCGCACCAGCGTGTCGACCACGTCGATCCGTCCGCCGGCCCCGGCGACGATCGCCTCGCCCAGCGCCTCGGTCCGGGTAGCGAGCAAGGGCAGGTCGTCGGGCCGGACCACCTTGCGCATCGCACCGGTGTCACGGTGATATTGTTCGGTGTCCGCCATGCCGAGGAAGAAGGGCTGGCCGCCCATGATCACGTCGAGATGCGGCTTGTAGACCACGCCGAACACCGGATCGGTGGCGAACACCTCCCGTACATCGTCGTAGCGGGAGGTCAGGTAATTGTTGCCCAGCTTCATCACCGGCTTCCAGCGGCGCAAGAAGGTGAAGAAGCTCGGCATCAGCGCGAACACCATGCGCTGCATCCAGGCCTTGAACCCCTTGGGTCCGGGGCGGAGCACGTCGTGCGAGGTCAGCGCGCTCATAGCGATGCCAAATACCGGATCGCCGGCATGCTCGGCAGGAAGAAATATTCGCCGCCCGCCATCTGGACGAAGGTGTCGACTTCGATGATCCGCCGCAGCGGCTTTTCCGGGATGGTCAGCATTCCTTTGGGCCCGAGCAAGGGATCGACCTCGTCATAGAGGAAGGCGAAGTTCGGGTTGAGCATCCAGGTCTGCTGGACGAACTCGAACTGGCGGGTGATGTCGGTGTTGAGGCAGATGAACAGCAGCCCACGCTCCTTGCCGTCGTCCGTGCGCTTGTCGGGAATGTCGGGACCGTATTTGCGCCCGCGGCGCAGGATGCGGTGGTTGTTCGCCGCATCGAGCAGGGTCTGCTTGTCGTTCGGAGTCGGCGCGAGCCCGTCGCGCGGATTGCCGCGGCGGACATGGCTTCCCATCGGACAGCCATGGCCGAGCCTATCGCGATCGAAGAACAGGAAGTCGTTGTCCGGCTGGTCATATTTGTCGACCGGCAGCACCCCGGTCTTGCTGTGCGGGCAGAGCAGGTTGCCGTCGAGGTCGCGCCCGATCACGCGGCTGGCGATCCATTCGGCATCGATGTGCCCCGAATGCTCGGGATCGCGCCGGTTGATCCGCGCCGACGCGGCGTCCATCGAGTTCCAGAAGGCGGCGACGTCCTGCTTCAATTCGCGCACCACCATGTAGCTGCCGTCGAGCCCGAGGTCGAGGAAGCCTTCGCCGCGCGGATGCTCGGGAAGGCCCGCATCGCGTCCCGCCTTCGAATCGGCGACGACCGGCCCGAGCGCGATTTCGTGATGGCCGTTCTCGTGCCCCATCAGCACTTCGCCCAAGGGCACGCCGTTCCACGGATCCTTAGGATAATTCGCCCCGCCCTTCACCGTCACGACCTTGTCTTCGAACGGTGCCGGCTGCGACACGCCGTCGGCAAAGCCGAAATGCTCGCGCGCGATGCCGCGCTCGTCGGGACGCAGGTCGAGCGGTAAATCATGGACGATCTTGACGTTGTAGGGCGCCACCGCCTCGCCCACCGTCCGGCACCAGGCCTCGGCGGTCTCCTCGTCCTTTTCGTAGAGCAGCAGCAGCGCGTGGACGGTGATCGGCGTCTTGATCTCGGTCTCGACGACATTCTCCAGATCGTCGAAGGCATGCGCGTCGGCGCGCCCGCACGCGCTATTGTCGACAGGCGTGTTACCGCTCCATTTGGGCCCGCCGGGTATCACCGTCGACAGCCAGTCGTTCTCGCGGCGGTCGCCCAGTCGGCGCAGCCGGTCCTCCTGGAACATGCCTTCCTTGAACGGCCGGTCGAACGAAGCGAGCGTGCTCGCGTCGAGGCCCATTTTCCGAAGCCCCTCCCAACTCAACCCGATACCCGCGGCGCGATCGTCCTTTCCGTCGGCATCGGTGATCGGCGCCACCGCCAGCGCCGCCTTGAGCCAGTCGCCTCCGCCCTTCTTATGCGTCCCGTCCCAGCCGAATTCGAGGAACAGCGCGCGCCCGGTCGGCAGATTGGCGAAGCCGCTGACCACCATGCCCTGGGTCCGCGTGTCGTGCGGCGGGGCGAGCTTCCAGCTCGACGGTCCCTTCGGTGCGGCGCTCACAGGTCGTTGATCCACAAAGCGGCGTCCTTGTCCGAGAGAGTTCGCTTGCGCAGGCCCATCGCGATGCGGAAATTCCGCTCGATCTGCTCGGCGGTGAGGTTCTTATATGCCGAGTACCAGAAGCGGCTGACCGTCATCGAGTGGCGCGCCCATTCCTTGAACTGGCGCCCATGGCTGGCGCCGTCCTTGACGAGGAAACGGGTGGGTGGGAAGCCAACCCCGCAGCACCAGGCGAGCGTCAGCCCGGCATGCGCCTTCTCGATGAAGTCATCGAGATAGCTCTCCCAGGTCTGGTCGAAGTTCGAGAAGAACATCAGCCGCGACTTGTTGTTGACCATCGCCCAGTGCGCGAAGTGAATCGTCCGCATCGAGCCGAGATAGCCATTGCGCGCGACGATCCGCAGCACGAGCCCGAGCCCGCGGTGCCCCGCGCGGATCAGGATCATGCGGAGAATGCCCGGCTTGATCAGCACCACCGAGCCCATGTGGTTCTGCGGAATCCAGTCCTCGCGCCGCGCCATTTCGCGCAACATCATCGGATCGACCGGCGGCGCATCCTGCGACGCATCGCGGCGCTCGATCACGCGCAGCCACAGGACGATCCCCGCGACGACCACCGGCGCGCCGGCCAGTCCCCAGAGCAGCCAGATCACCATGCCGTGCCAGGCCGCGTCAAAGTTGCGTGCGGTCGCTAGCATCGACAGCGGCGTGCCGATTGCCACCGCGATCACCAGATACCCGGCGACGAACAGCAGCAAGGGGATCAACTGGCTGAAGAAGAATTTGAGGAAGCTGAACTTGGTCGCGACTTCGGTCCCGGGCAGCGCCACGCCGATCTTCTTGAGCAGCATCGCGATCCCGACGAACGCCACCACCAGCAGGATCAGATAGCGCTCCCACGGCATCGCCAGGCTGAGGATCAGCCCGGGAACCGACAGCACAAACACCGTGGCGACGATGAACAGGATCAGCCGCACCCAATCGGCGATATTGTCGGCCAGCGAGATCCGCGCCGGCGCCGGCTCGTCGAGCCACGCGAAGGTCGGGCGCACCGCCTCGCGCAGCTTGGCGTGAATCTGGCTCGGCGCGAGCACGCGATAGGGATTGGGCCCGTCGACATTGGCGCAGGCGAGTTCGAGGCGCGTCGCCTCGAAGAGCTTGTGCTCGGCGAGGATGCGGTCACGCGTCATCCCGCGATTGCCGTGATGGAATACAGTCGGGGTGAGCGAGCGCCGCTCGAGATAGGGCGCGATCGGCGCGCGTGCGTCCTTAGCGGTGATCGAATCGAACAGCGGCCCGTCATTGTCGAGCGGGGTCTTGCAGCACCGCAGCATCGCGCGCAGCTCGGGCCCGATCGCCGATTCGAGCTGCGCCCAGAATGGGCCTTTCTCGCCGTCGAAATTAGCCTCGATCACGAACAGCGGATCATAGTCGAAGCCGGGAAAGACGCTCAATGACATGAAGTGCACCGCCGGGACCCGCGTCAAAAAATCGGCGAAGGGCCCCTCGCCCCCGGACGGATTGGTGCTGCGCTTGTTGCGAAGCTTGTCGAGCAGCGACGACAAATGATCATAGCTCTCGGGCTTTACCTCGAGCGCCACGGACAAAGTGGTTTGCCGCATCTACATCCCCCTTACGCACCCGCGACCGCCGCCCCCGGCAGTTTACGAGTCGTAGGGGAATGTCACACAGTCATCGCCGCAAAGATAGGACAGAAGCGACTTCCCTACGCCGTACTCGACTGGATCGTTACTGGCTCAGCCGAAGGTCGTATCGAGAAACATCATCGCGGCAAGCCCGATCATCAGTCCGGTGCTGACCCGACCGCCGCCGTTGATGCGCGCATGCGCGTCGGGAATGATGTCCGACGCGACGACATAGATCATCGCCCCCGCCGCCAGCCCCAGCCCCCAGGGCAGGAATGTCTGCGCCACGGTGACGATGCTGACTCCGATCAGCCCGGCGACGGGTTCGACCAGTCCCGACGCCGCCGCGATCAATGCGGCGCGCCCGCGCGAATAACCGATCGAGCTCAACGCCACCGCCACGGCGAGCCCCTCGGGGATGTTCTGCAGCCCGATCCCCAGCGCAGTCACGCGCCCCGCATCGTAGTCGCCGCCGCCGAAGCTGACGCCCACCGCCATACCCTCGGGGAAATTGTGCAGGGTGACCGCCGCGACGAACAGCCAGATCCGCCGCACCGACGCCGTCGCTGCGGCAATCCCCGGCGGCCCGAGCCCAAGCTTGTCGAGCGGCGGCACCCAATCGTTCAACTTGGCGATGACGAAGGCGCCAAGCAGCACCGCCGCGACGACGGTGATCGACGCGACCGCCTGGCTGGCGCCCTGGTGCCGCGCGACTTCGATCGCCGGCAGGATCAGCGAGAAGAAGCTCGCGGCCAGCATCACCCCCGCCGCGAAGCCGAGCAGCAAATTCTGCTGCTGATCGCTCGGCTGGCGCATGACGAGCACGGGAATCGCGCCCAGCGCGGTGGCCATTCCCGCACACAGGCTGCCCAGCGCACCCGCGATGATGATCTCGTTCACTGCGCTTGCACCACCCGGCGACCTCTTGCCCACGCCTTCCGCGTCCGGGCAGCGTATCAGCAATCGATCGACCCGCCACTGGGGTTCCGCATCGCGGCGATCGAAAAAGGGCCGCGGCGGGGTTCCGCCACGACCCTTCATCTCCCCCCGGAGCAGTTTCTGATGCGATCGAGACGCGCCAGAGCGCAAAATCGTATCGTGAAAATCAGCCGGATGATGTTCCTCATCCCTGAGGGATGCCTCATAATTTCTGTTCGCAAATCATAGCCGCCGGGCATGCCCAACGCCGCCGCCATTGACTGCCGCGAAACGCCGCGCGAGCGTGCGACAGGTGGTTCGGGGAAATGGCATGAGGCGATATCGGCTGCACGATCGATCGGCGATGTCGCTTGGCTGAAGCGGCACCGGCCGGCGCGAGCGGCATTCCCCGCGGCTTCCCGCGCATGGCGCTCTATGTGCTGCTCGGCTTCTCGGCCGGGCTGCCCTTCTACATGTTCTCCACTGTGCTCAGCGTACGGCTCGCCGATCACGGTGTGGCGCTGGCGATTATCGGCTTCTTCGCCTGGGTGCAGTTGCTCCCGACCTTCAAGTTCCTCTGGGCGCCCTTGCTCGACAAGTATGACGTGCCCGGCTTCGCGCGCTTCTTCGGCAAGCGCCGCGGCTGGATCATGCTGTCGCAGCTCGGCATTTTCAGCGCCATGCTGGCGATGGCGTTGTTTCCGACCGACACCAGCCTGCCGCTGACTGCCTTGTTTGCGGTACTGCTCGCCTTCTGGACCACCACGCTCGAAGTCGCCGCCGACGCCTGGCGCATCGAGCTCGCCCCAACACCGGAGGACCAGGGTCCGATCGCCGCGTCGAACCTGTGGGGCTATCGTACTGCGATGGTCGCGGCGGGCAGCGGCGCCCTGATCTTCGCCGACGCCACAGGAAGCGTAGCGCCGATACTACGCGGCTTGAGCATCGCGCCGAGCTGGCAGTCCTCCTATCTGCTGATCGCGGCAGGCGCCTTCGTGCCGCTGCCGATCCTCGCTTTGCTTCCGCGCCAGCCGGGCTGCAGCGGCGAGCGGCTGGTCTCGCTCGCGACCGGCCTCGCGGTCTCCGCGGCGATCTTGGCAGCCCTGGCGGCGGCGACCGCGTTGCTCGGCTGGCTGATCCTGAGCGCAGTCGCGGGCGTCGGGATCAGCGCGAAGACCAATGTCACCCCGGCGGTGCTCGTCATCTGCATGCTGCCCTTCCTCGCGATGGCTGCGCTCACGCCGCGCATCCGCAAATTGCCGCCGCACGCCTCGGCACGCGCCTCGGCGGCGATCGGGCCCTATGTCGACTTCTTCTGGCGTTACGGCTTTGCTGCGATCGCACTGATGGGGTTTGTCGCGGTCTACCGAATGGGCGACGTCCTTGCGCTCAACCTGTCCAAGCCGATGATTCTCGCTCTCGGCTACACCAAGAGCGAGATCGGGCGCGCCGACGGCGTCGTCGCACTCGCCGCGAGCATCGTCGGGGTCGGGCTCGGCGGCTGGATCGTGACGCGCTGGCGCTGGGGCGTGACACTGACGCTCGGCGCGATCTTCGCCGCGATCGGCAATTTCGGCTTCGTCTGGCTCTCGCACCAGCCGCACGACGAATGGCTGCTTTATGTCGCGACCGCCGCCGACCAGTTCGGCAACGGCATGGCGGGCGCCGTGTTCGTCGTCTACCTCTCGATGCTGGTCAATCCGCGCTTCCCCGGTGCGCAATATGCGTTCCTCTCCGGCTTCGCGTTTCTGCTGCCGCGATTGTTGTCGGGCACTGCGGGGCAGGTCGTCGAATGGCTCGACGGGATCGGACTGGACGGCTTCGACATGTTCTTCCTCGCCTCGGGCGTAATCAGCCTCGCCGCCCTGCTGTTCCTGCCGGTGCTCGCCGGCGTGAAGCCGCGTCCCGATGATCGCGAGCCGATTGTGGCATGACGTATCCCGGAATCTGTTCCCCGGCGAAGGCCGGGGCCCAGTTGCAATGCGCTACATTGGCGCGCGCAACGCTCATTTTTAGAAACCTCGGCAACTGGGCCCCGGCCTTCGCCGGGGTACAAATGCGGCGATGAATATCGACGCGGCCTTCGCGCCCGCCGCTGCGGCCGTCGCCGGCGGACGCATTCCCGGCGCGACGCTCGGCGTGGTTGCCGCCGACGGCCGGCGCTGGGTACGCTTTGCCGGCTGCGCCGCGCTGGTTCCCGAGCCCGAGGACCTCACCGAAGACCATTGGTTCGACTTGGCTTCGGTCTCCAAGGTCATCGCGACCACGACGATGATCCTGCGCCTCGCCGACCTGGGAAGGCTCGATCTCGACGCGCCGCTCACCACCGCGATCCCCGATCTGCGCCAGTACGACGTCGCCAACGCCGCCGAGCGCGAGCTCACCTTCCGCGACTGCCTCGCGCATCGTACCCACCTGCCGGCGGTCGAGCCGATCTACACTTATGGCGACGACCCCGCCCGGCTGCGCGCCTTCGTCCTGCAGCGCGAATGGCGCCACGGTCCGCCGGTTTATTCGGACATCAACTTCCTGCTGCTCGGCATCGCGATCGAGCGGATCACCGGCGCACCGCTCGGTGCCTGGGATCTGGGCGAGGGCCTAAGCTTCGGCCCGCCCCCCGGCCCCGCAGTCGCCACCGAGGCGTGCAGCTGGCGCGGCCGCGTGCTCAAGGGCGAGGTCCATGACGAGAATTGCTTCGCGATGGGCGGACAGACCGGCCATGCCGGGCTGTTCGGCACCGTCGCCGGCGTTCTCGGCTTCGCGCAGGGCCTGCTCGACGGCAGCGGCGCGTCGACGGCGATGCTCGACGCGATCCGCTCCCCGCAATACGATCACCGCACCTGCGGCTGGGAGCGCAAGTTTCCCGGCTGGTCGGGCGGGCAGGCCTGCTCGACCGAGACGATCGGCCATACCGGCTTCACCGGCACCGGATTGTGGGTCGATTTCGAACGAGGCCTCGCCTGGACCTTGCTCACCAATCGCGTCCACCCGACCCGGCATTTCGACAGCGGAATCTTCCAGCTGCGGCCCGAAACGGGCGATGCGGTGATCGCGGCCTGGGACGACGCGGACCCGATTGTCGGCGGCAAAGTTTAGAAAGTTGCGAGCCTGGCGCGGGTCTGCGCCTCTTGCGCCAGAGGGGCCTTTGGCCGGTAACGCTGAGGCGCCACCAGAGCGCCATCCGCAGCATCTGCTGTCGATTGCCAACCCGCAGGTTGTTTAACGGGAAGAGCGCGACTCGACCGTGTCAAAGAGCGTGCCGGCAGTGCCGACCGCCCGAGGCAAGCATTCGAAATCCTACATTGCAAGCGGCGACCGGGCGCGCCTCAGTTCACCTCTGCCACCAGCACCAGCGCCGCATCGAGGAACGGCGTCGCGCTCGCATCGGCGGGCACGTCGTTGGCAAAGGACGAGAAGGTCAGCGTCTTGCCGCTCTTCGCGACCAGATAGCCCGACAGCGCATTGGTCGCGTTGAGCGTCCCCGTCTTGGCGAACACCTTGCCTTCGAGCGATGTGCCCTTGAAGCGCCGGGCGAGCGTGCCGTCGACCCCGCCGATCGGCAGCGATGCGCGCCACGCCGCGCCCCAGGGCTGCGCTGCGATCCAGCGCAGCAGCTTGACCGCGCCGCGCGGCGCCGCGCGGTTGTAGCTCGACATGCCCGATCCATCGGACAGGTCCCAGGCGGTGCGCGGCACCCCCGCCGCCGCGAGCATGGTCGCCACTTCGGCGACTCCGTCGGCGATCGAGCCGCTGCCCTGACGCGAAGCCACGCGGCGCAGCAGCAGTTCGGCATGAAGGTTCTGGCTGACCTTGTTGATCGTCACCACGTCTTCGGCGAGCGGCGGTGGCGTCAGCCGGGCGAGCGCCTCCCGGGCCGGCGGCCGCGCCGCGGGAGCATTGCCGCGCGCTATGGGATCATCGCCGGGGGCGAGCGGCAGGTGCCGCGCCGAGATCGCACCCGTCACCTTGACGCCGCGCGCCTCGAGCAGGTCCTTCAGGCGCGACGCGGCATAATGCGCGGGATCGTCGATTCCGACGCGCAACGGCTCGGGCTGCGCGCTCGTGCCGATCGTCCCGGTGATCCGAAGCACCAGCCCGTTGATGTCCCGCTCGAAGCCGAGCTTGCTTTCGGTGCCGCCGACGGTGACCGCGCGATTGTCGATGCGATAATAGGAAATCGGCTGCGAGACCTTGGGCGGTGCGCCCAGCGCGCCCGGCGTCACATCGACCGCGAGCTCATTGTCGTCGAGCGTCAATGCCGAGATGCCCGTGCCCGAGCGGCTGGGGATGTTGTTCCAGCTCATTCCCGGGCTCCAGCGCTGGTCGGGGAATGCGGTGTCGTCGCCGACCACATTGCGCACCCGCTTCGTCTTCTCCGCGACCGCGTCGGCGAGCTCGGCGAGACAATCGACCTTGCATTCGGCAGCGCTCGACAGCCGCGCATCGCCATGCCCTTCGAGGATCACGTCGCCGCCTTCGAGCCGCACTGCCGCGCCGCCGGTCCGGTCCGGCTGGTCGAGCCCGGGCAGCGAGGCATAGGCCGCGGCGGTGGTGAACATCTTGGTGTTCGACGCGGGAATGAAGCGCCCATCGGGATTGACCGCGACGATCTCCTTGCCCTCGGCATCGGCTACCACCAGCCCGAAGCGCGTGCCGGTCGCCGCTTCGGCGAACTTGGCCTCGACGCGCTTTTGGACGCTTTGCGCCGCCGCGGGCGCGGCGACCAGGGCGAGCGGGAGAAGAAGCGCGATCTTCATGCAAAATCCTTGGCGCGATAAACGGTCTCGTCGAGCTCGCCTTCCCAGCGCGCCACCGTCGTCGCAACGACGAGGTTGGCGCTGGCGCTGGGGACGGTGCGGGTCATGTCGAGCAACCTGTCGAACGGGAGGACGAAGCCGACCACCAATGCGGTCTGTTCGGGCGGCACGCCGACCGCCGACAGCACCGCCGCGAGCATGAACAGCGACGCGGAGGGCACCGGCGCGGTCCCGAACGCGGCGAGCGCCCCGGTCAGCAGCACCATAGCGTAGACTTGGGGGCTGAGCGGCGTCCCGAACGCCTGCAGCGCGAACATGCTGAGCAGCCCGACATACATTGCGGTGCCGTCCTTGCCGATGCTCGCGCCGAGCGGCAGCACGGTAGAGAAGACCGGCCGCGCCACGCCGAGATTCTTTTCCGCCACGCGCATCGCCACCGGCAATGTCGCCGAGCTGGAAGCGGTCGAGAAGGCGACGACCAGCGCATCGACGATCCCGCGGAAGAAGGGCAGCACCGGCAGCCGCGCCAGCATCCGGAGGATCAGGCTGTGCACCACCAGGATCTGGATCAGCGATCCGAGCACGACCGCCAAAGCCAGCCAGCCGACATTGACGAACACCGCCGCGCCGTTCGCCGCAACGGCGTTCGCGATCAGCGCAAACACGCCGAAAGGCGTCGCCTCCATGACGATGCCGACGACCTTGAGAAGTACCGCCGAGGCCGATTGCAGCAGCGACGCGAACGGTTTGCCCGGCTCGCCGGCCACCACCGTGCCGACGCCGATGAGGATCGCAACGAAGATCAAGGCGAGCATGTCGCCCTTGGCGAGGGCCTCGAAGATGTTGAGCGGTATGATGCCGATCAATTGCTGGTAGGGCGTCACCGGCTCGCCCAGCGCATGCGGCGCCGCGGTGCCGAGCGGCGCACCCATGCCGGGCTGCACCAAGGCGGCGACCAGCATGCCGACCGACACCGCGATCGCCGTGGTCAGCGCGAACAGCCCGACAGTACGTCCGCCCAGCCCGCCGAGCCGCTTCGGATCGGCGAGCGCCGTGATCCCCGCCGCGATCGTGACCAGCACGATCGGTGCGACGAGCATCCGGATCGCGCGCACGAACAGGTCGCCGAGGAACTGGACGTACGGCGTGCCCTGCGGCCAGACCAAGGCGAAGACCAGGCCCAGCGCGAGCGCACCGAGCACGCGCTTCCACAGCGCGATGGCGAACCAGCGGTTCATAAGCGCCCCTCCCTGCTCGCAGGGAGGGGTTGGGGGTGGGTGCGCGCGTCTGCGCGCCCAACAAGATTCGTCGCCCGGCATCGAAGCGCCAGCCGGGGCATCGAGCCCCGTCTGACGCTAAACCCACCCCTTGATCCCCTCCCTTCCAGGGAGGGGAGAACATTGGAGGCGGTCACCGGCACGTCCCCGCAGTCGGCACATGCGCCAGCGCGCGGCCCGCCGCCTTGCCGGTCAGCACGCCCTTGTCGACCGCCACCACGCCGTTGACCACCACCGTGCGCACGCCCTGTGCGGTCAGCGTCGGCGCCTCGTAGGTGGCGCGGGCGGCATAGGTCGCGGGGTCGAACACCACCACATCGGCGAACGCCCCGGCGCGCAGATGGCCGCGTCCTGCCAGCCCGAACGTATCGGCGGTCAGGGCCGCGCTGCGTTCGATGAACTGGCGCAGCGTGATCACGTGCTCGGCCTGCACGTACTTCGCGTATTTGCGCGCGAAGCTGCCATAGACGCGCGGATGCCCGCCCGAGGCGTCCGAACCGGTCATCACCCAGGACTGCTGCATGAACTTGGCGATGTCGGCCTCGCTCTGGTTGAACGACACCACGCCGGGATCGGCGATGCGGATCACCGTGACCGCAGCGTCCACCGGATCCAGGGCCAGCACCTTGGCGACGTCGGCCAGGGTGCGATTGGCGTACTTCCCCTCGACGATCAGCAATTTGTCGGCGCCGCCGCGCTTGCGCAGATTCTCGACGATTCCGGCGCGCAGCTTGGCGGTGAGCGCGGCGTCGTCGAAACGCCGCAGCAGCGCCGGGCGGCCGCCGTCCTGTGCCCAGAGCGGAATCAGCGAGGCAACGAGGCTCGTTCCGCTCGCCGACCAGGGATATTGGTCCGCCGTCACCTTCTGTCCCGCGCGCCGCGCCGCCTCGACCTTGGCGATGATCGCCGGCGCCTGGCCCTGCACGTCGACGCCGAGCGCCTTGATATGGCTGATATGCGCGGGCAGCCCGGCTTCCCGGCCGATCGCGATCGCTTCGCCGATCGCCGCGGCGAGCCCCACCGTGTAGGATGATTCGTCGCGGATATGGCTGTCATAGACGCCGCCGCGCTTGCCCGCTTCGCGCGCCAGCGCGACGACTTCGCCGGTCTTGGCGAAGCTCTGCGGAGCGTAGAACAGCCCGGTCGACAGTCCGAGCGCGCCGTCGCACATCGCCTTGGCGACCAGCGCCTTCATCTGCGTCAGCTCGGCATCGGTCGGCACGCGGTCGGCCGCGCCGACGACCTTCTCGCGCACCGCGCCGAAGCCGACATAAGCGGCATAGTTGATCCCCACCGGCCTGGCCGCGGCGCTGCCGAGCACCGCCGCGACATCCGGGCTGCCGCCGCCGTCATTGCCGATGAACGCAGTGGTCACGCCCTGCATCAGGAAGGCGGGGACCAAGCGCTTCGCCGCCTCGTCCGACGTGAGATCGCCGCCCATATGCGTGTGCGGATCGATAAAGCCCGGCGCGACGATCATGCCCTTGGCGTCGATCACGCGCGCGGCGGTGACGTCGGCATGCCGGCGCACCGCGACGATACGATCGCCCAGGATCGCGACGTCGCCGACGAACGGCTCGGCCGAGCCGGTATAGATCGTGCCGCCGCGGATCAGCAGGTCGACCTTTTGCGGGGCGGGCGCCGCCGCTCCCAGCGAAAGGCCCGCGATCCCGAGCAGCAGCGCGACCTTCATAGACTTCCCCAAAACCCCTGTTCCGGCGGCCATAGCCAGCCGGCATCGTCGCGCACGCCGCCAGGGCGATCCTCCCTGAGCCAGACCGGACCGTCAAGGTCGACGAAGTCGCTCATCCGCGCGACATGCAGCGCCGGTGCGATCGACAGCGACGAACTCACCATGCAGCCGGTCATCAGCCCGAGCCCGCGGGCGCGCGCCGCCCGGGCGAGTTCGAGCGCCGCAGTCAGCCCGCCAGCCTTGTCGAGCTTGACGTTCACGACCTGATAGCGCCGGGCGATCTCGTCGAGGTCTTCGGCGACGTGCACCGATTCGTCGGCGCAGATCGGCACGTCGGGGACGAAATCCTCGAGCCATTCGTCGGCTTCGGCGGGCACCGGCTGCTCGAGCAGATCGACCCGCAAGGTCACCAGCAGCACCTGCATCGCGCGCACCAATTGCTGGTCCCAGCTTTCATTGGGATCGACGATCAAGCGGGCGTTGGGCGCAGCGTTGCGCACCGCGCGGATCTGCGCATCGGGGATCGTCGCGTCGACCTTGACCTTGATCAGCGGCGCGTCGGCGATCTTGCTCGCGGCCACCGCCATCGCCATCGGCGTGTCGATCACCACGGTGAGCGCGCTGGCCAGCCGCGCCGGCTCGGGCGCGCCGATCCTGGCGGCGACGCTGCCGCCCGCGAGCCGCGCCTCGAGGTCCCAGAGCGCGCAGTCGAGCGCGTTGCGCGCCGCGCCGGGCGGGAGCAGCGCCAGCAATTGCGGGCGATCCGCACCGCGCTCCATGGCGACGCGGACCTGCTCGATCGCCGCGAGCGCGCTGTCGATGCTCTCGCCATAGCGGGCATAGGGCACGCCCTCGCCGCGTCCAACAATCCCGCCCTGCTCCAGCTCGACCGTCACCACCTCCGCCTGCGTCTTGACGCCGCGCGAGATGCGGAAGGGCCGGCTCAGTGCGAAGCTATCGTGCTGCGCGCGGAGGGTGCGGGACATAGCAGTTCGTCGAGGATTCCCTCGACCCCGAACGCGATCGGATCGGTACAGGGCAGGCCGTGCCGGTCTTCGAGCCGCGCGCACAAGGCGCGTGCCTCGGCCGGGTCCATTGCCGAGGTGTTGAGGCAGATGCCCACCGCGCGGACATGGGGGCTGGTCAACCGCGCGACCACCAGGTTCATCTCGATACACGTGCCGAGATCGGGCAGCGCCCGCCCGGGGATCCCGCGCATGTGGAGCCGGTTGGGATCGTGGCACATCACGATCGCCTCGGGCTGGGCGCCGTGGAGCAGCCCGGTCGAGACGCCGGCGAAGCTCGGATGAAACAGCGAGCCCTGGCCCTCGATCAGGTCCCAGCCGTCATCGTCGCGCGCCGGCGCAAGCTGCTCGATCCCGCCCGATATGAAATCGGCGACCACCGCGTCGATCGGTACGCCGCCGCCGGCGATCAGGATGCCGGTCTGTCCGGTGGCGCGGAAGTCTGCGGCGAGACCGCGTGCCTGCATGCCGCGGGTGAGCGCCAGCGTCGCGTACATCTTGCCGACCGAGCAATCGGTGCCGACGGTGAGCAGGCGATGTCCGGCGCGCTTGTAACCGTTGCCGACCTTCAGGTTCGCGGGCGGATCGCGCACGTCGAATAGTTGGAGCCCCTTCTCCGCCGCCAGCGCCGCGAGCCGCGGCTCGTCGCGCAGCCGCTGGTGCAGCCCCGAGGCGACGTTCATCCCCGCCTCGAGCGCGGCGGCTGCGTCGTCGACCAGGTCGCGTCCCAGCGTGCCGCCCGAATTGGCGATGCCGAGCACCAGCGTCCTGGCGCCCGCCGCCGCGCCTTCGGCGATCGTCATGCGCGGGATGCCCAAGGTCAGCGGGCAATCGTCGTAGCGGAATTCGCCGACGCAATCCTCGGGTCGGAACGCGGCCAGTCCGCGCGAAGTCTTGATGCCGACCGCATCGGTGCTGTGGCCGAGATAGAGCAAATAAGGTGCCGGTATCATCACCAGCCATCCGTAAGCCGCGGGCCCAAAAGTCTGCGCATAACGTCTGAACCGCCCGGCATAGCCCGCTGTTATGGCTGCGCCGACATCGCCTGGGAACGTGCGCGCTTCCGCTTTGTTACTCGCGCCATGAACCCCGACCTCCCCCGTCACATGCGTGAGCGCATCGAACGCTGCCGACGCCTGGCAACCTATATCAACGATCCCCGCACCACCGAGGCGCTGCTCGAAATGGCGAAGCAGGGCGAGGAGGATCTGGCGCGCTTACTGGAAGAGCGCGCCGCGAATGCAGGGGATAAGGGCGACAATTCACTCTAGGCCGACGCGCGGACGCTCCTAAGCCACGTCGATCACGCTGCGCAGCGTCTTGAGAAAATCGGTGGCGAGGGCGGTGAGCGGCCGATTGTGCAGATACATTGCGTGGACGCCGAAGGTGATCGGCGGCTTGAGCGGGCGCATCGACATGCCCGGCACGAGCGAGGCCTGCGCCGTGAAGCTGTCGACCACGGTCATTCCCACCCCCTGCTGGACCAAAGCCGCGGCGATGTAAAAGGTGCGCGCGAGGATCACGTCGTCGAGCACGATGCCCTGGCGCTGCACCTCCTGGGTGAACAACTGTCCCATCGGCCCGCTGGTCGCGAGGCTGATGAAGCGATGCCCCTTCAGGCAATTCATGTCGCAGCGCGGCGGCGCATCGGGCATGTCCTGCTCGCGATAGAGCACCACCAATTCGCCCTCGCCGAGCGGCTTGTGGTCGACGGGCGCGGCGGGCGGCACTTCATAGGCGATCGCGATGTCGGTCTCGCGCTCGAACAATTTGCGCAGCAGATCGTCATGATGGACGGTCTGGAGGTCGAACTTGACGTTCTCGCGCGTCTTGAGGAACTGCGCCACCGCGGTCGGCAGCGCCTGGAGCGCGAGGCTCGGCAACGCCGACACGCGCAGCATGCCCCCTGATCCGCGGCGGAGGTTCTTGCCCGCCTCGCGCAGTGCGTAGACGCGGTCCTGGATCTCGGAGACTTCGGTGAACAGAGTATGCGCATCCTCGGTCGGCACCAGCCGGCCATTGGTCCGCTGGAAGAGCTGGAAGCCGAGCAGGGATTCGGCGTGACGCAGCATCTTCGACACCGACGGCTGCGACACGTTGAGCGCCCGCGCCGCGCCGCTGACCGAGCCGTTCACATAGACGGCGTGGAAGATCTCGATATGCCGCAGGTTCATGGGCCGGAGACTATCGCCATTTGCGGAAAGTGGAAGCTTTGGTCATGCCCGCCGCCGGTGCTGCGGACGCAAACTGAGCCCTACCGCGCCGTCGCGCTGATTTCCTCCACAAACTATTAAGCATAGCCCCCGCACATCACCGCAATCCCGCCTTAAATCTCGGTAGGATAGCAAGGACGAAGTGAATCACTTTGGCCGGGGGGTCGGGGTTTCGTGAAAACGCTGTTGCTGTCGTTTGCCGCATTGATGAATAGCGCCGCGCCGATGGCGCCTGTCGCACCGGTCACCGTGCCGCCGATCGCTGTCTCGATCGAGCGCCCGCGCGTGGCGATCATCGACAGCGGCGTCGCCAAGACCGCCGAGCTCGCATCCCTGGTCTCCGCCGAATACGACATGGCATCGGATCCCGGCCGAACCGCGTTCGAGCCGCGCTACGATCACGGCACGATGGTCGCGACGATCCTCGCCCGCGCGGCGCACGGCCAGGTCGACATCATCTCGCTGCGTATCGACGATCCCGCCGGCTGCCCCGCGGGCGCCAATCCGCCGTGCCAGCCTTCTGCGGCGCCGGTCGCGCGTGCGATCCGCCGCGCCACCGATCTCGGCGTCGATGCGATCAACATCTCGCTCGCGCTCGACCAGGATCCGTCGATCACCGCCGCGATCGCCGAGGCCGCCGCCAAGGGCATCCGCGTCGTTCTCGCCGCGGGCAATAACGGCTATGATCATCCCGGCAATCTCGGTCCGGCGCGCGCCGCCTATCCCAACGCCGTGCTGGTCGGCGCGATCGATTCCGACGGGAAGCCGTGGAGCGGGACCAATCGTCCCGACGCGACGCCCGAGGGCTATAATTATGCCTGGCAGCTCGGCGTGAAGGTGCCCACTGCCGCGATCGACGGTCGCGCGGTCACCGGGACCGGCACCTCGTTCGCAGCACCGCTCGAGACCGCGCACTTCCTCGTCAGCCGGACGACGGCGGCGCGCTGATCAGACGTAATGCGGTTCGCCGCGCGCGTGCAGGTCTTCGTAATGGACCAAAGCCGGCTCGGGGCCGAGCGGCACCGGTGTGCCGCCGCGGAACGCCCATTCGCCGCGGTCGCAATCCTCGGCGCGGACATAGCCGTTGATATAGAGCCGCCGCTGGTGGTTCGACCGGTTGTTGCCCGATCCGTGGACGAGATAGGGGTTCCACAAGGCCAGGTCGCCGGGCTGCAGCACGAGATCGACAGCGTTTTCGGCCGACAGCCCGACCGCCGCCAGCGCGTCGTCGGCCATCGCATTGCCGAGCACTTCGGTGGACGTGTCCAAGTCGATGTCGCCCGCCTGATGCGTGCGGGGCAGAAAGCGCATGCAGCCGGATTCGGGCGTGTGCGGATCGATTGCGAGCCCGGTCTGGACATAGGAAGTGCCGAGATTGCGATAGCAGGCATCGGGTTTGCGAAAGCGTGAATCCTGGTGCCAGGCGAAGTCGCCGAGCCCACCCGGCGCCTTCCAATGGACCTGGTTGATGATCTGCTTGACGTCGCCGCCGATCAGCGGGCGCAGGAGCGCCGCAAAGCGCGGGTCGAGCCGGACGCGGTTCAGCACCGGCTGGTGGTAGGACGGCCATTGCACCATCCGCACCAGCGGATCGCCCGCCGGCCCCGGCGCGACATTGTAGAAGAGATTGCCGTGGCGGAAGCTGCGCCCGTGCGCGACGCCCTCGGCATGGATCTGGTCGATCGCCGCGCCGATCTCAGCGATTTCCTCGGCCGCGAAGACGCCGCGCAGGATCGCATAACCGTCGCGCCGGAACTCGGCGACATAATCGCCGGCTTCGTCGACAGGCGAGCCAGCTTGCTCGAAACCCACGCATTTCCTCCATGTCCGGACGCCGCGACCCTGCCCCGAGGTCGTCCGCCGCGGCAAGACGCGTGCGCGGCGTGCGGGATGCCCTGCGGTTATGGCGCCGCGTCAGGGATGTCGGCATTCAATGCGACAAGGTTTCCAACGTTACATCCTCGGGTTCATAAAAGCGGACTGGCAGGAAACGCCCTGATTGCCGCCGCCTTTCTTCTAGCCCTCTCCCGCGAAAGGGGGAGAGGGCTAGAAGGCAGCTCATCACTTAATCTCGGACGTCCTGCGCATAGTCCGACATCTTGCGGAGTGGCGAACACCGTATTCGTCGACTGCCGGTACCGCTTAGCGCCGCTCGAGCAGGCGCCCGATCCCCTCGTGCCGCGCGGGTGCCTCGCGTCCGCATTCGCGCTCGAGCTTGTCGCGGATCGCGATCAGTTCCTTCTCGCCGAGATGCTCGATCCCGATGAACTCGTTGCGACCGGTGTCGAGCGCGCGGATCAGTTCGTCGAGCTTGGCCTGGATCGCCGCGGCGTCGCGATTCTGCGCGTTCTGGATCAGGAACACCATCAGGAAGGTGACGATCGTGGTGCCGGTGTTGATCACCAACTGCCAAGTATCGGACCAGGCGAAGAGCGGCCCGCTGATACTCCAGCCGACGATGATGAGGAACGCGACCGCGAATGCCACCGGCCGTCCGGCCCATGCCGCGACCGCCTGCGCGAACCTTTCGAACAACCCGCCCATCCCGATCCTCCCGCTTTGAGGCAGGTTAACCGGAGATAAGGCTGCGGTCACCCGCGATCGGCGGCGAGGGCCGGGAGACGCCCAAACGCAAAAGGGGACCGGCATTGCTGCCAGTCCCCATGTCACCGGACTTCGGCTGCTGGGTCCCGAAAGACCGTGCGGCCTGGTTTCGGCGGCATGCTCCACTCGCGCCGGCAAGGGCATGCGAGCTTCGCGTCGGTCACCGGGGCGGGTCCATCCACGCGTTTCCGAAGAAACAGTCTTTTGTTCCGGCCTTCGATGGCCCGCTTCATGCCTTCGTCCGAGGGCGGAGGCAGGAAGCCTTGCTGGACACGATTTCCCGAGCGATCCATCGGCGTCGGCTCGTCGCGTGCGCGGCGGCCTTTGCCTTGGGCTTCTCTCTTCGGGCCGATCCTTTCGCGATCTGCCGCTTGCGCGGGCCTATCGCTTCGGGCTCGTCCATCAGGCAGTCCGTTCGCTTCCGTCCGCGCTTGCGCGCCGATTTCGGCAGCCGTTCCGCCCGGCTCCGGCATCCTGCACATCGCCGCGACGCTTGCGCGTCGCTTTGATCCGCCGATTGCCGATGCGTTCGCATCCCCGTCTCGTTCCAGCAGGTTTCCCGAGGGCAACTTGCTCGATCGAGCCGTGTAAGTGTTTGATCCTGCTTTGGTTTCCCGCTGCCGAACCGTCTTTCTTACAAGGCTGATGCTGTCACCGATCCCGAGTCGCGCAAAGCGCGAAATCGTCGTCCAAGGCTGTGGATAACGTGAATAATGGGGACAGTTTCGGCTAGGGCGATCCCGGGGTCCATCCGGGCGCGGCAAGCTCGAAGCCGGCAAAGTCGAAGCCGGGGACGACCACGCAACTCACCAGCGCCCAGCCGGAGCGTGCCTCGGTCGATTGCCAGCGATTCGCCGGCACCAGGCATTGGGGCGCATAGCCCTGGGTCACGTCGCCGCCAAGCGCGATCGTCTCGATCGCGCCATCCGCCTGTTCGACGAGGAGCGCGAGCGGCGACCCTGCGTGCCACAGCCACAATTCGTCGGCATCGACGCGGTGCCAGTGCGAGCGCTGCCCCGCTTCGAGCAGGAAGTGGATCGCCGTGCCCGCCGACCGGCCGCCGCCCTCGCCGGGCGCGCGCCACGTCTCGCGATACCAGCCGCCTTCCGGGTGCGGCGCGAGGCCCAGTGCCTCGATAATCGTTCCGGGAGCGTTCATTTTACCAACTCCAACGTCAGATGAGCGGAACGTAGTTTTAGGTTCATGAAACCACGCGGCGCCAAGGGACGTTTCGCTACCGGTTTCTGTAAGTACAATCGATATGGGAGTGAATCATGCGTAAGTTCATCGTCGCGCTCAGCGCGGTTGCAGTGGCCATCCCCGCTGCCGTTGCCCTTCCCGCCCCCAAGGCCGAAGCCAAGGCGGCGTCGTACGAATATAGCAGTGACCTCCAGCGCCGCCGCTATGCCTATCGCGAATGGCGCGGTCGTGACGGTCGCCGTTATTGCCGCAAGTCGAACGGCACCACTGGTCTGGTCGTCGGCGGCGTCGCCGGCGCGCTGGTCGGCCGCTCGATCGACACCCGCGGCGATCGCGCCGCCGGCACCCTGCTCGGCGCGGCCGCCGGTGCGCTCGCCGGCCGCGAGATCGACCGGAGCAGCAGCAACAACGGCCGTCGCTGCCGCTAAGGCTACGGCCTGAGACTGCACGCGGAGCATTAACCTTGGCGCTATAAGCACCGGTTATGCTCCGCGTGCTCGTCCTCTCGACTCTGTTCCCGGACGCGACGCGTCCCAATTTCGGCATCTTCGTCGAGCGCCAGACGCTCGCATTGGCCGAGCGCCCCGAGGTCGACGTGCGCGTCGTCGCGCCGATCGGCCTCCCGCCCTTCCCGCTCGACCGCCTGGCGCGCCATCGCGGCATCGCGTCGCTGCCCCGGTGCGAGACCTGGAAGGGCCTGTCGGTCGATCGTCCGCGTTTCCGCACCTGGCCCGCCACCGGCGGGCGTTTCCATGCCGGCGCACTCGCGCGCGCGCTTATGCCGCTGCTCGCGCAGATCCGCCGCGACTTCCCCTTCGACGTGATCAACGCCGAATTCTTCTTTCCCGACGGCGTCGCGGCGATCGCGCTCGGCCGGCGCTTCGGCGTGCCGGTGTCGATCAAGGCGCGCGGCTCCGACGTGCATTTTTGGGGGCGCAATCCGGCCACCGCCGCGCAGATCCGCGCCGCCGCGCATGCCGCAGACGGCCTTCTCTCGGTCTCCGAGGCGATGCGCGACGACATGACCGCGCTCGGCATGCCGGGCGCGCGCACCGAATGCATCGTCACCGGCGTGGACTTTGCGCGCTTTGCCTCAGAGGACCGCGCCGAGGCCAAGGCAGCCCTGGGAGTCGACGGTCCCTTGATCCTGTCGGTCGGGGCGTTGATTCCGCTCAAGGGCCATCAGATCGTCATCGACGCCGTTGCCGCGATGCCGGGAGTCCGGCTTTGGATTGCCGGCGAGGGCCCGCATCGTCCGCAGCTCGAAGCCCAGATCGCGCGCCTGGGGCTTGGCGACCGCGTGCGCCTGCTCGGCTCGGTCGCGCATGCGGAGTTGCCGAACCTGCTGACCGCGGCCGATGCGATGGCATTGGCGTCGGAGCGGGAAGGACTCGCCAATGCCTGGCTCGAGGCGCTGGCGAGCGGTACGCCCGTCGTGATCCCCGATGTCGGCGGGGCGCGGCAGGTCGTCCGCGGCGACGCGAGCGGGCGGATCGTCGCGCGCACGCCGGAGGCGTTCGCCGCGGCACTTGCCGAACTGATCGCCTCGCCGCCCGATCCGGCGTCGGTACGCGCCTCGGCCGCCCCGTTCACCTGGGCCGCCAATAGCGAGCGCCTGCACGTTTTCCTGGCGCGGCTTGTCGCCGAGCATGGCAGCAAGCCCTCGTAGCGCGGGCGGAACGAGTCGCGCGGCGCGCCGTTGGGGATGCGGGGCGGACTCGGAGAGACGACATGGCGAACCACGACGGCAACCCCGACACTGCGATCATCGGCCGCGACGCGGATACCGCCGAGCGTGACGGCAGCGACATTGCCGATCAGCTCAGCGAGACCACCTCCGAAGATGCCGGTGGCAATGTCAGCGGCACTGCTGCCAATGGCGCGTGCGATCTCGACATCGTCTTCGAGCCCGAGGACGTCGACACTCGCCATTGAGCGCTTGCGCGCTTTTGCGATCCTGCGTTGACTCGACGGGCGTTGTTCCGTGACACTGGTGTTACGATACGCGGAGGATGAAGATGGCCGGCAAGAAGAAGAAGGACGACAAGGGCGCAGCCGCCAAGGGCAGCTTTCTGCCCAAGAGCGTCTCCGGCGTGAAGCTGCCCAAGGCGGTGCGCGGTAAGCTAGCCGATCTCGCCAAGCACCCCGTGGTGGCGGAAATCCTCGCGGCCGGGCTCGTGGCGATCGCCGCCAGGCTCAAGAACGAACCCAAGGTGCGCAAGGGCGCGGCCGATGTCGCCGACGCTGCCAAGAATGCGGCTGAGACCGTCGCCCAGGCCGCGACCGACGTGACGACGGCGATCGCCAAGCCGGTCGCCAAGCGCGCCCGCAAGGCGCCCGCCGCGGCCAAACTTAGCGCCGAGGCGAGCACCAAGCCGGTGACGCGCCGCGCGCGCAAGCCCGCGGCTGCGGCTGCGGCCGCCGCTCCGGCGCCGACCGAGACCTCGGCCAAGCCGCCCGCGCGCCGGACCCGCAAGCCTGCCGCCGCCGCCGCGGCGCCCGCTGAAACCGCAGCCAAGGCGCCCGTGCGACGGACCCGCAAGGCCGCTGAGAGCAGCACCGCCAAGCCGCGCGCGGCACGGCGGCCAACGCCGAAAAAGCCGACTTCCCCGAAGACGCCGGAATGATCCGCTGCTAGCGACGCTCAGGGCACCATTTCGAACGGGGGAATCATGCGCCGCACCAGCCGCGAGCCGGAACTTCACGGACCGGAGCACGCGCTCGAACGCCTGGCTTTCTTCTCCGACGCCGTCTTCGCGATCGCGATCACGCTGCTGATCATCGAGATCCGCGTCCCGGAGATCCACAAGACCGCCGGCGATCGTGAGTTCCTCATCGCGCTGGCACAGCTGATCCCCAATTTCGTCGGCTTTTTCGTCTCGTTCTTCGTGATCGGCTCGTTCTGGGCCGGCCATCACCGTATCTTCGACGGCGCGCGCCACTGGAGCCCACGCATCGTGCTCCCCAATTTGCTGGTGCTCTGCACGATGGCGGCGACCCCGTTCTTCACGGCGCTGTCGTCCGAATATTACGGGCATCGCGTACCGGTGGCCTTTTACTGCGGGTGGTTGGCGCTCGCCGCGCTCGCCAATATCTGGCTGCAGCGGATCGTCACCTCGCCGCCGGTGGTGGGCGAGCACATCCCCGCCGATCAGCGTGCGATGCTGCGGGTGCGCGGTTATGCGACGTTCCTCGGCGCTTCCACCAGCCTCGTCGTCAGCCTGTTCGTGCCGGCGCTCGGCCAGCCCGCGCTGCTGACGATCATCCTATGGCGCCTGATCCTGCAGCGATTCCGCCGGCCTCGCTGAAACCCATGCCCCGCGCTGTCCGTTGTCGGGCGGAAAGGACGCAACTCATGCCCGACAGCATTCCCGGTGCCAGCCCGGACAACATCTCCACCGAGCATCAGAAGCCCGGCGATGCCACCCGCCCGAAGGACACGCTCGACAGCGAGAACGACGCCGCGCATTGGGCGAAGGACTTCGACCCCGGCGCAGATGCGGGCAAGGCGGAACCGAGCGGCAATCCGACCGGCTGACCGGATCAGCGGTGGCGGTGCGCCGCCGCCCAGGCCTTGGCCTGGCTGTCCGCGAGCGCGACGAGATCGCCCTGCGCGAGGTTCATGTCGATCAGGTGCAGCCCCCAGGCCTTGAGGATGTGCGTCCCCGCGACGACGTCGCCGGAGATCCGGTCGGTGCGCGGGTCCGCCGGATCGGCGTTCACCGTCACGGCGAGATAATTGAAGCCGTCGCGGCGAACGCATTCGGTGGAGAGCAATCCTGGCACGCTGACGAAGGTCGTGGTCACGGGTCTGTCGTCGCTGGTCCAGGGCGGGGTTGGCTGCCCGCCGCCGATCATCGTGCCGTTCGCCGTGAGATAGGCCCGCGCCACCGCCTTGCCGCCGCCCAAAGCCGCGGGATTGGTGCAGCCGGCCTCGACCCCGGGCCGGTCGCCCTTGCCGAAGCGCGTGTCGGGCGGGGGCGGCGAATCGGCGCGGAAGCTCGCATAGGTGACGATGCACCCGCTCTGCGCGGCGCTCCGGCACAAGGGCGTATGGATGAAGAGTCCGCCGACGTCCTTGCCCTCGGGCACTGGCACGCTGCTGCCGATCAGCATCGCCGAGATCATCCGATCGGCAACAGGCCTTCCCTCGATCTCGCGCTTGAGCAGCTGGGTCAGGATCAGCGATCCCTGGCTGTGGCCGATCAGGACGACGCCGCGGCCTTGGTTGTCGTGCGCTATATAATCGTCCCATGCCGCCTTGACGTCGCGATAGGCGAGATCGCGGTCGATCGTCGGGGTCGCGCCGCCGATCATCGCGCGCAAGGCGGTCAGCGTTACCTGGCGGTACATCGGCGCGAACAGCCGGCACTTCGCGGCGAAGCGCGCCGCCTGGAACTGCACCACGCGCCGCTCTTCCGCTCCAGGGACGAGATCGCTGTTGCCGCCGGGATCGGTCGAAATCGTCGGATAGACGTAGAAGCAGTCGAAACTGGGCGCCTTGGCCGCGGCGAAATGTTCGATCGTGCGCGTGCCGTCCGCGGCGATCACCGTGGCATCGAGATCCTGCTCGCAGGCCTGGTTGTGCCCCGGCCGGCAGAGCCAGTTGGCAGGCTCGCGATAATCGGGATCCGGCGCCTGCGCGGAAATGGCGAGCGACAAGGCGAACAGCGACAGCATCGACAACCTCCCCCGTGATCACCGCCATTCTGTGCGCCGCGCGCGGCCTCGTCCAGCCGGAAGCTGCCGGAAACGCGAACGGCCGCCGGGGCGAAGCGGATGCCTCGCCGCCGGCGGCCGTCGCGATTGGCTCTCAGAGGGTCGGGTTGACCAGCTGCGGCTGCGGCATCTTGCCGAGGCGGACCTGGCGGCCGAAGATGTCGCGCATCAGCGCGAGCGAGAAGAGATGCGCGTAGATGAGCGGCAGCATGCCGTTCTGGACGATCTTGCGAAGCTGGTCGCCGCGCAGCTCGTTGAGCTTGTTCTCGTCGATCATCATGAAGCCGCGATAGATGAAGGGCTGCTCATTGCCCTCCTGCTGGATCGTGACTTCGCCGTCGATCAGGATGTCGAGCTCCTTGAGGTCCTTCATGAACATCGCGGTGCGCGCGCCGGCCTGCTCGAACTGCTCGTTGAACTGAAGGATGTTCTTGGTGGTCTCGGTCGGTTCGCCATTCTCGAACAGCTTCTCGCCGTCCTCGAACGCGCCGATCGTATCCGACGACGGATCGAAGCAGAGCGACAGCTCGTCGGCGTCGGGACGCAGGCGGGCGAGCAGATAGGGATAGCGGCGGATATAGGCCGGCACGTAGAAATTCGGTTCGAGCAGCGTGCCTTCGTCGTCGAAGAAGGTATTCACGCCCTCGTTGAGGCCCATCAGCGCCAGCGGCACGGGATCGTCACCCACCGAGAACACGATCGGCAGGTAACGCTGGACCAGCGGGAATTCCTCGACCGTCACCGGCACCGCATGCTGCTTCGCGAGGAAGGGCGCCTTGTCGCGGATGCGGATGCGGAAATCGGCGTGCTGCTGGCTCGAAAGCGGCTCGAGCTGGTTGTAGAACAACGGCAGCGACTGTTGTGGCGCACTGGCCATCCGAAACTCTCCTGAAAAGATTGGGCTGAAATTCGGGCGAAGGTCTATGGTCTCGAAGGCTCGGGCGCAAGCGCGACTAGTTTCCCCGGATTGAGAATATTCCGGGGGTCGAGCGCCGACTTGACCGCGCGCAGCACGGTCATCCGCGATGGCGCGCTGAGCCGTGCAAGTTCGTCGCGCTTCATCTGGCCGATGCCGTGTTCGGCGGAGATCGATCCGCCCGCCGCGACGACCATGTCGTGGACATGGCGCGAGATTGCCGGCCCGTCTTCGGCATACCAGCGCGCCGCATCGACCCCGGCGGGCGCGCGGACGTGAAAATGGACGTTGCCGTCGCCGAGATGGCCATAGGCCACCGCCTCGGTGCCCGGAAAGCGCGCCTCGGCCTCGGCCCCGCCCTCGACCATGAAGCGCGGCATGTCCTCGACCGGCACCGAGATGTCGTGCTGGAGCGCGGGGCCGCCGGCGCGCTCGGCCTCGGAGATCGAATGGCGGATGCGCCAGAAATCCTCGGCCTGCGCCTCGCTCGCGGCGATCACCGCGTTGCCGGCCAGGCCGCGCTCGAGCGCGGGGGCGAGCAGCCGCTCGAGCAATGTCGCGGGCGTTTCGACGCCAGGATCGGTCGCCACCGCCTCGATCAGCACGTGCCAGGGATGCGATGTGGCGAGCGGGCGGCGCGTGCCCGGTACGTGCCGGAGCACCCCCGCCAGCGTCGTATCCGGCAGAATCTCGAAGCTTTCCACCGCATGGGTGCCCGCCTCGAGCGCGCGCAGCAGTTCGAGCGCCTGGGCTGGGCTGTCCACGCCCACCCAGGCCACCGCGCGTGCCACCACGCCGGCGACCAGCCGCAGGGTCGCCGCGGTGACGATGCCGAGCGTGCCCTCGGCACCGATCAGCAACTGATTGAGGTCGTAGCCGCGATTGTCCTTCTTGAGCGCCGCCACGCCATTGTGGATCGATCCGTCGGGGAGCACCGCCTCCACCCCGGCGACGAGGCTGCGCATCGTCCCAAAGCGGAGCACCTGGGTGCCGCCGGCATTGGTCGAGACCAATCCGCCGATCGTCGCGCTGCCGCGCGCGCCGAGATCGAGCGGGAAGCGGCGGCCGACCGCCTCCGCCGCGCTGCGCAGGTCTGCAAGGATCACCCCGGCTTCGGCCACGGCGAGGTTGCTCGCCGCGGAGAGTGTGCGGATCCGGTTCATCCGGCGCAGCGACAGCAGCAGCGCCGAGCCGTCTGCCGGTGGTGTCGCGCCGCCGACCATCCCCGTATTGCCG
The DNA here is from genome assembly GCF_058782005.1 of Sphingomonas sp. FW306-1B-B10E. Lineage (NCBI taxonomy): Bacteria > Pseudomonadati > Pseudomonadota > Alphaproteobacteria > Sphingomonadales > Sphingomonadaceae > Sphingomonas > Sphingomonas sp. FW306-1B-B10E. The sequence continues at coordinate 3,794 of NZ_JBYSXG010000014.1, read as the reverse complement.
CCCTGGGGGACCAAGGGCACGCCCGCCTCCGCCGCCAGCGCGACGATCGCGGCGACTTCCTCGGTCGAGCCGGGGGACAGCAATGCCGGCGCCGCGCCGTGATAGCGCCCGCGCCAATCGCTGACCCAGGGCGCGATCGCCTCGGCATCAATGGTCGCGGCCTTTGCGCCGAAGCGTTGCAGGACGGTCTCGACAAGCTGGCTTTGGGCTGGTGTCATGGCCGCGCCGGATTAGCAGCCGCGCATTAGTTCATCCACTGTTCAAAACTGTGCGGTAGAAGCCCCGACAGACATGTTGAATCCGCTGATTGCCGCCTCCGGTCTGTTGTTGCTGTTCGCTGCCCCGGCCTCGCCGCCGGAGCCGCTCGACTGGGATATGGACGCGATGCAGTTCCAGCAGCGAATCACCATCCACGTCCCCCGGCTCACCGTCAGCCGCACGACGATCGTAGTGCGCACCGCCCGCGCGGTTACCCTTGTCGAGAAGAAAGCCGACGATTGCGTCAAGGTCGAGGATCTGGCCGGCTTCTCGGTCAATCGCTTCGACAGCGTCGACCTGGCGCTCAAGAACGGCAGCTTGCTCCGCGCCAAGCTCGGCAACGATTGCCCGGCACTCGGCTTCTACAACGGCTTCTACGTCAAGGCGAACAAGGACCGGAAGATGTGCGCCAAGCGCGATTCGATCCGTTCGCGATCGGGCCGGCTGTGCGCCGTCCAGTCGTTCGCCGCGCTGGTCCCGGCGCGCTGAACTTCTCCGCAGCTTGACATTCGCGGCCAAATCCGCAAGCGCGTGAAGGCTTTGGCGGCGTGGATGATCATGCCGATTTTCCGGAAAAATACATGAGCTTTGCCGATCTCGGCCTTTCCGACGACCTCCTGCGCGCAGTCACCGACGCGGGCTATAGCGAGCCGACGCCGATCCAGCGCCAGTCGATCCCGCCAGTGCTCATGGGCAAGGACCTGATCGGCATCGCGCAGACGGGCACCGGCAAGACCGCCGCTTTCGTGCTGCCGATGATCGACATCCTCGGCGAGGGGCGCACCCGCGCGCTGATGCCGCGCAGCCTGATCCTCGAGCCGACGCGCGAACTCGCCGCGCAGGTCGCCGAGAATTTCGAGAAATACGGCACCAACCACAAGCTCTCGATGGCGCTGCTGATTGGCGGCGTGCAGATGGGCGACCAGGTCAAGGCGCTGGAAAAGGGCGTCGACGTGCTGATCGCGACGCCGGGGCGGCTGATGGACCTGTTCGGCCGCGGCAAGATCCTGCTGACCGGCTGCAATCTGCTGGTGATCGACGAGGCCGACCGGATGCTCGACATGGGGTTCATCCCCGATATCGAGGAAATCTGCACCAAGCTGCCCAAGAACCGTCAGACTTTGCTCTTCTCGGCGACGATGCCGCCGGTGATCAAGAAGCTCGCCGACAAGTTCCTGACCGATCCTAAGCGCGTCGAGGTCGCCCGCCCGGCGACCGCGAACGTCAACATCAAGCAATGGGTGGTGCCGGTCGCCGCCTCGGACAAGCGCAGCGTGCTGCGCGACCTGCTCCGCGCCGAGGACGTCAACACCGCGATCATCTTCTGCAACCGCAAGACCACGGTGCGCGAGCTCAACAAGAGCCTGCAGAAGAGCGGCTTCCGCTCGACCGAGATCCATGGCGACATGGACCAGGCGAACCGCCTCGCCGAGCTCGACCGGTTCAAGAAGGGCGACGTCAACATCCTCGTCGCGTCCGACGTCGCGGCGCGCGGGCTCGACATCAAGGGCGTCAGCCACGTCTATAATTTCGACGCGCCCTGGCATCCCGACGACTATGTCCACCGCATCGGCCGTACCGGCCGCGCGGGCGCGACCGGGGTCGCCTATACCCTGGTCACCGCCGAGGACGCCGAGAACATCGCCGAGATCGAGAAGCTCACCGGCCTGAAGATCGAGCGCCTGAAGCCGGCCAAGGGCGAGGCTGCGCGTGAAGACGCGGCGGAGAAGCGCGAGGCTGCGCCCCGCCGGCGTGGCGGTCGCAAGGCCGAGGCCGAGCCGCGCGCCAAGGCGCAGCCCGCCGAAGCGGCACCCGAGCGCGAGCCCCGGCCTGCGCGTGAGGCGGAGCCGCGCCGCGAGCGTGGGGAACGCGGCGCCCGTGGCCGAAGCCGCGACGAGCGCCCGCGTGATGAACGCCCGCGCGACGAGCCGCGGCGGCATGCCCAAGCGGCGTCGCAGGATGGGCCTGACGATGGCTGGAACGGCCCGGTCCCCGACTTCCTGAATTATACGCTCGGCGCGTGAGCGATTCCGCGGGCACTGGATCGCAACCGATCCAGTCGCCCTGCACCGGCATCTGCCGGATCGACGGCATGACCGGCTGGTGCGCCGGCTGCGGCCGGACGATCGACGAGATCGTCCGCTGGGGCACCACCGGCCCCGCGGATCGCGCGCGCGTGATGGCGGAATTGCCGGCGCGGCAGGCGCGGGGTGGCGGGGGTCCTTAGGGCGACGAACGATCGACTATCGAGCCCCTCCCCTTCAGGGCAAAGGCTTTTGCACGCAATAAGGCGACTGCCGGCTCTCCTTCTCCCCTTTTCGGAAAAGCAATGATTGGCTCGGCCATGCCCCCGGCATGACCGACCTGATGCGCCCACAAGGGGAGAAGGAATATATGCCCGGCATCAACTTTCAGGAACGCGGCCGATCCGGTACGGCCCCGCGCGCGCCTCGAGTGGCTGTCCCTTCCAGCTCAGCTGCACCCGGCCCTCGCGGACAAGTTCGTCGACCGCGGCGTGGACCGGCGGCATCGCGTCGCGCCAGTCCATTGCGTTGGTGCTCGGACCTGGGATCGAGGCGAGCGCACGCGCCACTTCGCTCGGGCACACCGTCGCGCCCGGCGCGCGGGCGGCGAGCAGTGCCAGCGCCAGGCCGCGCGCATCGTCAGCCGCCTTTTTTGGGTTGATCGTCACAAAGGCTCAACGCCCCGATCCTCAAGCGCGTTTCCGCAAGCGGCGTCGCGCCGTGCAACGGCTGCGGCGCGGCGGCGTTCTTAGGACCTCCTCGCACGCCCGGAGCCGATGATGAGCAAGCTCAGCGCAGAAGACCGCGACGACCTCGAAAAGGGCGACTTCGCCTTCCCCAAGGAGCGCAAGGAACCGCTCGAAAATGCCAGCCATGTCCGCAACGCGATCGCGTGCTTCAACCAGGTGAAGCATGTCAGCGACAAGGAGCGCGACGCCGCGTGGAAGCGGATCAAGGCGGCCGCGAAGAAGTTCGACGTCGAAGTGAACGAATCCAGCTGGCGCGAGATCGGGAAAGACTGAGTCCGCGGCGAGCCACCGCCTGAGATTGGTCACTCGGCGAGCAGGCGCGCGGCCGCGCGGCAACGCGTCTAGCGGCGCGACCCGCCCGGCATGCCCCGAAGTGCGAGCGCCGGGGAATAGTCGGTCATGGTCATGAATATGCTGTCGACCTTGGTCACCAGCTTGCCGCCAGCCTCGGAGGCGGCGACTACCGCGCGCCATTCGGGATCCTCGCCGAACGCCTTCCAGTCGGCATCCCGCGCCGCGCGGCTGGGATAAGCGAGCACATAGACTACGCGTCCCTCGGGCGCCTGCTCGGTCGGCTGCTCGTTCCAATAAGCGACATTGTGCATGCCGTGCTTGGCGAACAGTGCCAGCGTGTGCTCGCGAAAGCGCGTATTGAGTGCGGCGAGCTTGCCCGGCGCGGGATAATAGATCCGCAGTTCGTAGATCGCCTTGCGCGGATCCAGCTCGGCCTGCCGGCCAGAGGCCGGCCCCGCCTGCCCCGCCC